>JANNRY010000502.1:0-6703 GCA_031401935.1 Betaproteobacteria bacterium
CGATCTTGGTTTCGATGTGCGCCTGCCTGCGACTGCATTCGGCAAATTCGGTTTCGGCATCAATGGCACCTACGTGATGGAGTACAAGGTGCAAGATGGCCCCGGGCGTCCGTACGTGGATGGTGTGGGCCGCTTTGCGAACGACCAGGTGGTGCAACGCTGGCGTCATACTGCATCGTTCAACTATGACCACGGCCCTTTCAGCGCCACATTGCAGCAGACTTTCTATCTTGGCTATCGCGACCAGAACCTTAACCCGGACGGTTCGGTTCGTCGTGTGGAAGATTACAAGTTGTTGGATATTTCCACCGCGTATCGTGGGTTCAAAAATTTCACACTGCGCGCTGGCATGAAAAATATCCTCGATACCGAGCCGCCACGTTCGAACCAGATCTACAGTTTCCTCGCCGGCTACGATCCTAACTACACTGATCCGCGCGGTCGTTCATATTACGCATCGTTGGCGTATTCGTTTAAATAGAGTTTCCAAACCGCTCTCAGAAGCGGAACGCCTTCAGCGCTTCATCGCTGAAACCGAACCCCCGCCGCCGCAAGTTGGCGGGGGTTTTTATTGGCTGGGCTGGCCCTGCATGGCAAACCACCGCAAACCAACGACTAAACTGCGCCCGCCTTTTTTAGCAATTTCGCAAGCGCGTCGGCGATTTGCGCATAACCTTTCGCATTCGGATGTATCAGGTCCGATTTCAGTGCGTTGTCGCGCAGAATGGTTTTCAACGCATCGTCGTTAAACGGAATTGCAAACTCCTTCGCGATCTCTGCGTAGAAATCAGGCGGCGATATTGATAAACCGGGCTTCGGTGTCGCGATCAAAATAACGTTGATGCCTTTGTCCTTTGCCAACCTGATCATCGCGCGCACGTTGGCTGCGGCCCCCGTTTCACTTTGTTTCCTCAGGAAATCGTTGCCGCCGTGACAAAGCAGCAGCAGTTTCGGTTGCACTTCCTCCAGCGCGGCTGGCAACCGCGCGAGACCATCAGCGCTGACCTCTCCGGGCACGCCGGCATTAACCACCTTGCGATTGATCAATGTTTGCAATTGTGCGGGGTACGATTCTGCGGGTGACGCGCCAGTACCGAAGGTGAGGCTGTCACCGAAGGCGAGCACCACGTCACTGGGGCCGAGGGCCGCGACTTGCGGGCCTTTGCCGCAGCCAGCCAACATCGCCGCGAGCAAAATAAATCCGAGCAGGAATTTCGTCTGTTTCATATTGATAGCTTAGCGCAGTATGCAGAAATCGTATCGATGGAACCGTTTAAAATACCGACACCCTAGCACTGGTGCGGCTTCTGGCGGCATTTCAGGCTGCAATGCCCGCCAATGCTAGTGTTTTTGCATTTACCCAATGGTTCAAAGCAGCCATCGCGCTTTGTGGCAAGCTAACTGCACTTTCAACCGGAACCATCATGTACATCAGCCTGTTCGACATGTTCAAAATCGGCGTCGGCCCTTCCAGCTCGCACACGGTAGGCCCGATGCGTGCGGCGCGGCGCTTTTTGGTGGAAATGCCCGAGGTCGATTTCGCGCGCATCCATCGCGTCGAAGTCGAGCTCTACGGCTCGCTCGCGCACACCGGCCACGGCCACGGCACCGACATGGCGATCATGCTGGGGCTGGAAGGCGAATTGCCCGATCACGTCGATACGTCAACTGTTCCGCAGCGCGTGCACGCCATTCGCGCGGCCCGCGAGATTTCGTTGCTCGGCAAAACGCGTGTGCACTTCGATCCGGACCGCGAACTGATTTTCAATCGCGTCGATCTATTGCCGGTGCACTCGAACGGCATGCGTTATGCCGCGTTCGATGTCGATAGCAAGCTGATTGCGGAACGCGAGATGTATTCCATCGGCGGCGGCTTCGTGGTCGATACCGATGAGGCGTTTGTCGGCAGTCCGCGCGGCGTGGAACAGCAAGTGCCGTATCACTTCGAAACCATGGCTGAATTGTTGGAACTGGCCAAGGCGGCGAACAAACCGCTGCACGACATGCTGATGGAAAACGAAATCGCCCTGCACGGTGAAGCGGCCACACGTGAATTCATGGTGCGGCTGAAGACAGTGATGTTCGAGTGCATGGATCGCGGCATGACGACCGACGGCATGCTGCCCGGCGGGCTGAAGGTCAACCGTCGCGCCAAAGCTATCGCCGAGCGTCTCAACACGACCGATGCACACGTCAGCGAGGGTGCGATGAACTGGGTCAGCGTCTTTGCGATTGCAGTGAATGAAGAAAATGCCGCAGGCGGTCGCGTGGTCACCGCGCCCACCAATGGCGCAGCCGGGGTGGTGCCGGCGGTGCTGCGCTACCTCAATGACTTTCGCGCTGCCGATGAAGCAGGCATCCAACGTTTCTTCCTCGCTGCGACGGCTGTCGGCGCGCTATGCAAACGCAATGCCTCGATATCCGGTGCAGAGGTAGGTTGTCAGGGCGAAGTCGGCTCAGCAGCGGCGATGGCAGCGGCTGGCCTGGCAGCAGCACTTGGCGCTTCCAACGAACAAATCGAAAACGCCGCCGAGATCGCGCTGGAACATCATCTCGGCATGACCTGCGACCCCATCGGCGGCTTGGTGCAGATTCCTTGTATTGAACGCAATGCGATGGGCGCGGTGAAAGCGATCAATGCGTGTTCGTTGGCGATGCTGGGCGATGGCTCGCATATGGTGAGTTTGGATCAGGCGATTGAAACCATGTGGCGCACGGGGGCGGACATGCAGACGAAATATAAGGAGACTTCGCTGGGGGGGTTGGCGATTACGGTTTCGGTTAGGCAGGTGGAGTGTTGACAGGTCGGTTGCGCTAAACTGTGGGTGTTCGTTTTGCCCCGTTTGTCAATGCTGAATAAACTTACTGTCAAATGCCCAAGACCCGCGTCAATCAACGAGTTCCGGCTCATTGCTTCCGGAATGTTAGACAGCACTTCGGGTTGTTTGGAGGCATTTATGTTGTCTAAAACTAGTTAGGCGGTACGGAATGAGCTCTGGGTCATTGTTTCGACGGGTATTGAACGAGCGCCGATTGTTCATGCGCTGGGCCACGGGCGTATTCGCAATCGTGCTCGCGGGAATAACAATTTGGATACTTGACGCACCCGGCGGCCTACCCGGCGGGCTCTTGGCGTGGGTGGCACTAGTGTCACTTGGAGCGGGGTGGCTCTTGGCGTATTACATGTGGCATGTCAATTATGCGGCAGCACACGCATGGGATCCTGTGGTCACGCTTAAGCCAGGGAATGAGAAGGATCGTGACGTCTAACCTTGCGGTCGAAAATGATGCGCTGCGAGCGTCGCTCGCACGCGCATTTCGCCGCGAACGTTAGCGGTCAAGAGTGGCAACCCCAACAATTCGAAGGGCCGACTTCAATCACTCTCTTGTGCACCTAACGAGAGAGCGACGTGAATATTCCGATTCAACAAACTCCTTTTTTGATCCACAAAAACTTTTGAGGACAATCCAGCCATTTGAGGTATTAAAGGAAATCTTGAGCTCCGGCACAATTCGTGGAAGTGGAAATGAAGGATTCGTCAAGGGAACTCAAAAGGCTGTATGTTTTTCTGAGATTCCGTTATCCGCTGTTTCAGACTTCGCATCGCGCCCCGAGGATACCGATGCGAGGTACCGTTTCTACGGCATTGCCTTTAGCAAGAAAGCTGTTTTCAGCGCCGGTGGCAGACCAGTCATCTACTTGCCTGATAGCGAGGGGCAATGGATATTACCTGAACAGAAATGGCGCCATGTACGATTCGAAATGGGCACTGTGGACTTTACCCATGAACGAGAATGGCGAGTGCCCGGCGATCTTGACCTCACAAAAGTGCCAGGCATATATGTCCTAGTCTGGAATCCGACCGAGGCAAAAGAAGTTTATGAAATGGCGTCCCCCGTTTCGAAGCGCATTCGCGGTGTTCTCCCAATGGAACACATTACACAGATGTTATGAGGTCTAACATTGCTTTGAATTTCGCTCGCTGGGACCGCTCAAAAGCACACGGCCCCTTACTTCGATCGTTGTGCGCCATAGCTACAGGACTCTCTAAATGAAGATCACCATTGAAACAGTCGTCAATGCGCCCGTCGAGGATGTCTGGCGCGCTTGGGCGACACCGGACGACATCAAGCAGTGGAACGCAGCGTCCGAGGATTGGCACACCACTAAAGCATCCGTGGATCTGCGCGTTGGCGGCGCCTTTTCCTCCCGTATGGAAGCCAAAGACGGCAGCATGGGTTTTGACTTTGCCGGGACCTACACGAAGATCGTAGTGAACGAGCTGATTGAGTGTTCGTTCGGTGATCGTACGTTGCAGGTTGCGTTTTCTGAAGGAGCAAGTGGCGTCACTGTTCGTGAAACCTTCGACGCTGAATCAACGCATTCCATCGACCAGCAGCGTGATGGCTGGCAGGCCATCCTGAACAATTTCGCTCGGTACGTTGAGGGTAGTCGGTAGCTCGTAGGTTGGGCTTCGCTGCGCTCAGCCCAACCTATGGACCTCTTGAGTTAATTGAATCGGAGTAACCGCCATGAAAAAAGCAACGCCAGTTGAACTGAAGGACGGCGCCCGTTGCACCGTGACCGGCGGCACCCATGCAGGCAAATCCGGCACCGTACGCGACATCAACACCAGCAAAACCGGCCACGTCACTATCACCGTCGAACAGAAAAATGGTGTGAAGTTCAAGACGCTTGCCAAGAATGTTGTTGTCCAGCAAACCTCGTCCTCGTCTTGACGTTTTCTTTCAAGCGATGAATTTTGCGCGACAATGCGCAACTATTTGAAAATATCAATCGCTCTCAAGGCCGCTAAAGAGGAGCGAAACTCTCGGACTCAGGAGTAACCAACATGACCTACGCCGCGCTCACAGGTTGGGGCAAATGCCTCCCACCCGCCATTCTGACCAACGCCGACCTCGGCACTTTCCTGCCGACTGACGACGCGTGGATAACGAGCCGCACTGGCATGAAGGAGCGGCGAGTCTCGCATGTGTCGGGTATCGAAATGTCTTACGTCGCAGCGGTGCGGGCGCTCGCATGTGCAGGTGTTGCTGCCGAGGACTTGGATTTCATCATCTACGGCAGTTGTAGCGCTGACGAACTCGTGCCCAACTCTGCGTCTGGGTTGCAGGTGAAGCTGGGCGCACATAAAGCGGCAGCGATGGACTTGAATACCGCGTGCACCAGTTTTCTTTACGGCATGTCCACGGCGACCGCATTCATTAGATCAGGCGCCGCGAAGAAAATATTGGTGATCGGTGTGGAGCATATTTCCAAGTTCATGGACTGGCAGAATCGTAACGTGTCGGTCTTGTTTGGCGATGGCGCGGCAGCTTGTGTATTCGAGGCCACCGAAAATGAAGAGGGCGTGATTGCCGAAAAACTTCAGTGTTATGCAGACGCGCGCCAGACGCTTCGGGTACGCGGCATGGGCGGGCTCTACAACAATATGGGTGTGCAGCAAGGCGATACGCGTTGGGATTTTGATGGACAGGAGATTTTCAAGAAAGCCGTCACTGGCATGAGCGATGGCAGCATTGATGTGATGAAGCAGGCGGGCGTGACGATTGATGATGTGGAAGTGATCGTGCCGCATCAGGCCAATTTGCGCATCATCGAGGCCGTCGCCAAACGCGCGGGTGCCACGATGGACAAAGTATTTCTAACAGTCCACAAGTACGGGAACATGAGTGCGGCGACGGCACCGGTGGCATTGGTGGAGGCGATTGAAGAAGGTCGCGTGAAACCGGGTTGTCTGGTGTTGATCCCGGCTTTTGGCGCGGGGCTCACGATGTCAGCGCATTTGATTCGCTGGGGTTCGCGGGTGACACCGGTTGCGATCAGCGACATTGATTTGCCGCCGTGCAATCAAACCGCGCTGGAAATTGTGCAAGGGCTGATGGCACATAAAGAGCCGCATGATCGCTCGGAAGCGGCGTTGATGAGTCCGAAGTTTATTGAGACGATGTAGTATCGAAATAACCTTCCCCTGTTTGCAGAGCGAGGAGCCAGCCCCATCACTACCTATCCTTGTACCAATAGGCGTGTGTTTCTCCCGCGACGCGCTTTTTGTCGAACATCATCCAGAAACCGATGCGCGGCATCATCGTCAGATAATGCCAATCGCCATGCTTGTCGAACTTGCGAGTTGACGTGAAAGCGACCACGCCATTCGGGCGTCGAAACCCTTGCCCGCGTGTTTTGCCGAGGCGTTTCAAATCAATCAGGAGCTGAATGTCCTCGGCGTAAAGCAAACTTTCGTCGTAGCCTCCCACTTCGTCGAAATCCGCACGTCGGCAAAACACCACGCCTGCATCGACCCCCATCAGGTACACCAGTGGCAAGGCCGTCATCCATGTCAGAAAGATCCCAAGTGACCAGCGGTCGGGACGGACGCCAGTTGCGCCGACGGCAACCCTGCCGCTGATTAAGACGTCGTCGATAGCGTTAAACGTCTCGGCGTGTATGCGCGAATCGGCATCGATAAAGCAAATGATTTCTCCTTGCGATAACGCTGCACCTCCATTGCGTGCTGCGGCAATGGCGCGCTTCTCAACGTGTGCGACGCGGCAGCCGCGGGCTTCGGCGATCTTTACCGTGTCGTCGGTAGAGGCGTTATTGGCGACGATGACTTCGATGGCATCTGCACCACCGCGATACGTTGATCGCGCGACGTCCACGGTATTGAGCAACGCGGGC
>JANNRY010000503.1:0-3711 GCA_031401935.1 Betaproteobacteria bacterium
CCCAACTTGGGAAGCCAACGACGGTTCCAAAGTGACTGGCAAGCAACTCGCCGTCTCCCCTGGTCCTGCAGGAGCGATCCCATTGCAGTTGGTACAAGCCGCGCCGTCCACCGGCAAAGGCGCAATGACAGACGTAACCTACATCCAGCGCCTCAAGACTGTCGGCGGCGTTGCCCCAGCCGCCCCAGTTTGTGCAGCTGGTAACGTAGGAACCAAAACCAACGTAGGCTATCAAGCTGACTACGTGTTCTTCAAAAAGGGCTAAGTTGATTTAACTTAGTCGCGCGTGCCGGTCTCATTGGCGGCAGCATCAAAAAAAGCCGACGCATGCGTCGGCTTTTTCTTTGTGCGTTCAAAAAGTGAACATAAAACTAATTTAAATCCAACGCATGCGCCTTGAGTTCATCAAGTTCCACCACGTCAAGCGCGCGTTCGTGCGTGGCCGCGAGCACGATGCGCGGCGCGACACCGGCGAGAAACGCATCCTCCCAACGTGACACGCATACGCACCATTTATCGCCAGGTTTCAATCCGGGAAATCCGAATTCAGGGTGTGGCGTGGACAGATCGTTGCCCGTGCGTTTGCTGAAGGCCAGAAATTCTTCCGTCATTCGCGCGCATACCGTGTGCGAGCCATGATCGCTTTCGTCGGTACTGCAATGGCCGTCCCGGTAGTAGCCGGTCATGGGGGATGTGCAGCAGCTTTCCAGTTCGCCACCGAGAACATTTTTCTGCGTCATTTTTATCCCTGCTCCGTATTTTTTTCAGCTTGCCATCGCGACGACGCGGCATCGTCACTTTTGCGTGCAGCCACCCATCGCTCGCCCTGCGGCGTAGACTCTTTTTTCCAAAATGGTGCCTGCGTTTTCAAATAATCCATGATGAACTCGCAAGCTTGAAACGCATCACCCCGGTGTCCACTGGCAACCACCACCAGCACGATCTGATCCGTGGGCTTTAATTCACCGACGCGGTGGATGACGGTAGCGTCAATTACATTCCAACGCGCGGTTGCCTGTTCAACGATGCTGGCAAGGGCTTTCTGGGTCATTGATGGATAGTGTTCAAGCGTCAGCGTTGATACACCAGCTCCATCGTTAATATCACGCACCAGACCAACGAATGCCGCGATGGCGCCAATTTTGGCGTTGCCAGCCCTTAGCGCATTCACTTCTGCGCCCAGATCGAAGTCTTCAGTTTGTACACGTATGGTTGGCATCGCCCTTACCCCAGCCCTCTCCCGAATCCTGGCGAGGGAGCAGGTTATCCCCCAGTCACTGGCGGAAAAATTGCAACCTCGTCACCAGCCTTCAATGACGTATCCATCGCAGCCATCTCCTGATTGACCGCAACCCGCCAGCGTTTGTCCGGCCCCAGCGCATCAGACCAGACATCGCCTCGCGCGCGCAGCACGGCGATGAGTCCACTCACACTTGACGGTACAGGTAACCCAATACTTTCGCTTGCAGTGCCGAAGGATTCGCGCAGACTGGCAAAATACAACACATTCAACATCACTTCACCACGTGGATTGGGGCTTTGCGCAGACCCAAATATTTAATAATAAATTTGGTCACCGCATCCGCATCGTCAAGCTCAAATTGCGGAAGATCGGTTGCGAGTGATTCGTCACTGGCCACCGCAATCACAGAGGCGTCTTCCGGAAACAGGAGAGGTTTTTCGGAAAGTTTGCGGTGCACTTCAATCTTTGGCATCGCGTGATGTTTCCAGCCTTCCACGATCACCACATCGCATGGCGCGAAATGCTTGAGCTGCTCTTCGAGCGTCGGCTCGGACGCACCGCGCAACTCATGCATCATCGCCCAGCGGTTACTCGATGTAATCAACACTTCACTGGCGCCCGCCATGCGATGGCGGTGCGAATCCTTGCCGGGATGGTCAAGGTCGAACTCATGATGCGCGTGCTTGATCAGCGAGACACGAAATCCCGCTTTGACGAGCCGCGGAATGACCTTCTCGATCAAGGTAGTTTTGCCGCTGCCGGAGTAGCCTGCGAACCCGATAATTTTCATGTCGCCAATCTAGCAGAAATGCCTCTTCGCATCGCAGACAGAGCAAGTACGAAGCACTGTTACTTCATCTCAAGTTTCAACGCATTCGCAACAAAAGCGAGTAGGTCACTGCGCTCGTCGATAAACTTTGAGGTCGGCGTTCCGGCACCATGTCCTGCCTGCGTCTCAATGCGGGCGAGGATGGGCCCTGTCGCCCCGGCGCGACCAAATGTTGTCACCATCGCGGCCTCCTGCATTTCGGCCACATACTTGAAGCTGTGCGCGGGTACCACGCGATCATCGTGATCAGCCGTCATGACCAGGGTCGGCGGGTAGGGTTTACCGCGCTTGACGTTATGCAATGGCGAATAGGCGTAAAGGGCCTTGAATTCGTCAGCTTTGTCGGAGGAGCCATAGTCCGACACCCATGCCCAGCCGATGGTGAACTTGTGGAAACGCAACATATCCATCACGCCAACTTGTGGAACCGCAGCGCCAAATAATTCTGGTCGTTGATTCAATACCGCTCCGACCAGCAGGCCGCCGTTGGAACCGCCGTTGATCGCCAGCTTTGCAGACGACGTGTATTTGTTGGCGATCAACCACTCTGCGCTCGCGATGAAGTCATCGTAACTATTTTGTTTATTCAGTTTGATACCGGCGTCGTGCCACTGGGCACCGTATTCGCCGCCGCCACGAATACAGGCGGTGACGTAAATACCGCCCATCTGCATCCAAGCTGCGGCGGTGACGCGGTAGGTCGGCGTCTCGCTGATATTGAATCCGCCGTAGCCATACAACAGGGTCGGATTGCTGCCATCGAGCTTGATGCCTTTTTTGTGCGCGATAAAGATTGGCACCTTGGTGCCGTCATTGCTGGTCACAAACGCTTGGCGGGTGACAAATTCCGTCGCCTTGAACGCCGTCTTTGGTCGCTTGAAAAGCGTAGCCTTGCCCGTTTTTACGTCGTAGCGATAAATCTCGCCCGGTGTGGTCAGGCTGGTGAAATTGAAAAAAGTCTCGTGTTGATTGAAGCGCCCACCAAACCCACCCGCCGACCCAACGCCCGGCAATTTCACCGCACGGATTAATTTTCCGTCGGTGGCGTGCTCGCGTACTTCTGCAGCCGCGTCTTTCAAATACTGCGCAAACAAATGACCACCCACGGCGCTGGCACCGGTCAGCGTTTCCTTGCGCTCACCGACGATGGTTTTCCAATTCGCGCGCGCCGACTTGGTGAGGTTGATAGCGACGATACGGCCCTTGGGGGCATTAAGATCGGTCTTTACCCACAGCGTGTTGCCGCTGACACCGACGGGTGTGTACTCGGCGTCGAACTCAAGCGTGATCGGGGTTGGCGCGGCATTCGATGCAACGGAAAAACCACCGTCTTTCAGCGGCATCCACAGCAGGCCATTCTTGCGGCCCGCACCTTGCCACACGAATATCAGCAGATTGCGACCGTCATCACTGACCGACGCGCCAAAGCCCCATTCCTTCTTCTCCTTGTTTTCAAATACGAGCACATCGCTGGCCTGATCGGTGCCGAGGCGATGGTAATAGAGTTTCTGGAAGTAATTGCTGCCCGTCAATGCAGCACCGGCCAAGGGCGCGTCATAGCGCGAATAGAAAAATCCCAGGCCGTCAGGCGTCCACTCTGCCGTGGAAAATTTCACCCACTTGATGACATCCGGCAAAT
>JANNRY010000504.1:0-1749 GCA_031401935.1 Betaproteobacteria bacterium
CTTCCGGTCACGCTCGCTCAGCGTCAGCACATCATGTGCGCGCAACGCCCTCTCCGCGGCCTCCTGCACGCTCGCGATCAGGAAATCCGTCAGTGACCGGCCCTGCACGGTCGCCGCCCGCACAAAAAGCGCCTTCTGCGCCTTGCTGATCCGTGCCTCAAGCCGCTCCGACCGGGAAACCTTTTCCCGTGTATCGTTCGCTGTCCTCACCATGGTGGCCTCCTCTTCTGCTGATTGAAGTGTACGGCACAGAGCCGTACATGTCAACCGAGAGACCGTTCATCCAGGGAACCCCACGACTTGCCGCGCCCCTGCCGTCCACGGAGCTCATTCGCTGAATTTGCGAGCCTTCAACCGGAAACCTCTGGCGCTCATCGCCGGGGGCTTCTTCACCCTCAAGAAGTTACTTCGATGAACACGTATCAATACTTCGCGAAAATCCTTGCCGGCCTTCTTGGCAACGAGACTGCTGTCTGCCTCACCGTGAACGGCTATATGCCCTTGTCCGTGGAAGACATCGGACAATCGACCGGCGGTCACCGCCTGATTGCTATCTCCCATTACGGCGAGCAACAGGGCGATCTGATGCGCGATCCAGAAATGATCATGAGATCCACACGTATGCTGCTCGCGACATAGCGGAGCCCCTGTCGTCCAACTCGATCTGAACCGTCATCGCAGGGGATCTGGAAATGCAGCTGGCGCCTATGCCAACTGTCATAAATAGAATCGTAAATATTCGGCCAAATGACCCCTTCAGCCTCAGCTTGCTTGAGCGTTTCCCTCGAGGTGCCATTTCAAGACAGACGAGGCACTCCCCGCGATCACGTCGCGCCGGATCAACCAGTCCATAAATTTATGGTGTTCTTCAGGTGACATTGGTCCATTCAGATTAAGCGGGGCCATTCCTGACTCTACGCTATTGGTCATAGGCCATAGGCTCTTTTCGTTGGACGAGAGACGAACGACGCTTCATGCGCAAGCGTAGCGATTCCATTTCTGCAGCATAAGATTCCACGATTCATGCGGCTAGGGAACGTCCTAGCTCCCCTTACGTGATCTCGACGGTATGATGGATGATAAGCGGTTGCCATGTCCGTCCACAGAAATGGTTCATATCCGGGGGGAACAGTGTGAGAGGGATAGAAATACAGGACAACGTCGCAACCAGGGGTAAATTGTCGAAGAACTGGGGTATTTGCCAGGTCATTTACAGACCGGGGCTTGCTACAACCATACACAACACAAGAAATGGCAATTCATCGTGAGGTCACTATGACGGACAGGAGACTACAAAACCCTGACAGAGAAAAACCGGACGACGATCGGTGGAAAGCTGTGCTTCTTGGGCTGAGTGCCTGCGGGCGATGCGGCGGGCTCTTGACCAGAGAAGAGGAGTTTAGCCTGTCCAGTGCAAGCAAAATGCCGTCGTTGCGCTGCATCCAGTGCGGCGAGTGGCTAGATGAAATCATCCTGCAGAACCGCGTGGTGTCCAGAAGACGGGAGACACCGAACCGGCAACAGACCGTCCGGATGTGACTCCTCTCTTGATGAACGCTTAGAGTTTATCGGAGAGGACGCGTGTGATCGTCTATTATTTCTTCGACCAAGAATCATTGATATGTGCAATCAGTGGGGGGATGGACGCGACAGTATAACCAATAACTACTCATAGGGGGAAAGAGAACATGCAACCATCGAATAGCAACGAATCAGGGAATCTGTCGGTGTTTATCACAGGAGCATTGA
>JANNRY010000505.1:0-4907 GCA_031401935.1 Betaproteobacteria bacterium
ACTGTCCCTTGTATGGCCGGGATCATGGTCGGCGCAGGTAGCTGCACCGTGAGAAAACCTGACAGCAGCGCCGCGAGCACGCCTTGTGCGGCAAAGCCAGCCAATGTACCCACCACACACGCGACTACGCCCAGCAATAAAAATTGAATCAAATTCAGCGAGAAAATATCTGATTGCGTCGCGCCCAGGCAGCGCATCATCGCCGCGCTATCCATCTGCCGTTGTGAAAACCGGCGCGCCGCGAGCGCAACCGCAACCGACGCCAACACGACCGACAGCAAAGCCGCCAAGCCGAGAAAGCGTTGCGCCCGTTCGAGTGCGACGCGCACCTCTGAGCGCGCATCACGAACGCCTTCCATGCGTTCACCGCGCTGCAATTTACCGACAAATGTCTGGCGGAATTCGTCTACCGCTTTCGCTTCACCTGAAAGCAAATAACGATACGTGGCACGACTACCGACTTGCAACAGTTTGGTTCCCGCCAGATCCTGCATGTTCATCATCACGCGCGGCGCAATGCCAAAATAATCGAGCACGCTGTCGGGTTCCTTGGTGATGATCGCGGTAATCTTTAGCTTCAATGCGCCGACCCGCAATTCATCGCCCAACTTGGCATTGATGCGTGCGAGCAGCACTTCCGGGACCCAGATCGTGCCCGGCGCAGGTATCCCGATGGCGTCGCGAGACTCAGCGCCCGGAAGATCAGCGATGCGGATTTTGCCGCGCAGCGGAAAGCCGTCGGTGATGGCTTTTAATTCCGCCAGATTGACGCCCTGCCCGTTCTCCTGATCGCCCGACACCATGCTCGGGAACGTAGTCGCTTCGGCTTTATTCAGATTCAGGCGGGTTGCTTCTTCTCGAAACCGTAGCGCGACCGGTTTATCGCTGATGACCACCATGTCGGCCGCAATAAGTTCATTGGCCTGCCGGTTCAGGGCGGACTCAACACGGTCGGCAAAAAACGACACCGTCGTCACGCTCATCACCGCGATCAGCAAGGCGACCAACAGGACGCGCGCCTCGATGGATTTGGCGTTGCGGCGGAACATGCGAAGCGCTAGGGTGAGTTTATTCATGGCGAAATTACATCGCCATTGCAGATTGCTGATCCTCGGCGCTCACAATGCCGGCATCGATAAATAAACGCCGACCGCAACGCGCGGCCAAACCCGCATCGTGGGTGACAAGAATCAGCGTGGTGCCGCGCTCACGATTCAGTTCAAACAGCAGATCGATCATCGCGCGCCCGGTCTTGGCATCCAGATTACCGGTAGGCTCGTCGGCGAACAGCAATTTCGGCTCGGTCACAAATGCGCGCGCAATCGCGACCCGCTGCTGCTCGCCGCCGGACAACTGCTTTGGGTAATGTTTGATGCGCGCGCCCAAACCTACCCGTTCAAGAATCGATTTGGCACGAACCGCCGCATCGGCAACGCCGCCAAGCTCGAGTGGCAACATCACGTTCTCCAGAGCGGTCAACGATGGCAATAACTGAAACGACTGAAACACAAAACCCACCAGTCGCCCGCGAAGCTTTGCCCGGCCATCCTCATTGAGCGCGAACAAGTCTTCATCATTGATAAAAACTTTCCCTTCCGTCGGCGTGTCCAATCCAGCCATCAGCCCGAGCAATGTGGATTTCCCGGATCCCGATGCACCAACGACGGCAATCGTATCGCCCGCCTCAACGTTAAAATTGGCGTGATTGACGATGACGAGTTCGGTCTCTGATGTGGATACGCGTTTGGTCAGTTGTTCAACGCGGACGATGAAATCATTTTTTTGTGTTGGCATATGCTCGGTGGTGTCGGTTGATCCTGGAGTCGGTTGCCGCGCTGAGTCGTTCAGCGCCGCGCGTTTGAGCGAGGATAATGGTGTTGGCGCTTCTGCGGTGAATGAGGTCATCAGAATCCCGGAACAGGTTGTGGAATGAATAGCATGAGAATTTTCGCAGAACACCGACACCAGCGCCCTTGTTTTCCCTCAAAGCGCCGAAACATAGTTAGAAATGAATAAGGAACGGTAATTTATGAAGGTTGGCGCAAACACACGTTTTTCAAGCAATTTTATGATTGCCCTCGCGCGCATGCTGCCTGCCATGGCGTTTCTGACCATGCTGACAGTCGCTGCGTTCCCGATTGCCGCAAAAGAAAGCAATAACGTCCGCGAACGCGTGATGATCTATGGCGACAGCCTCTCTGCGGCTTACGGCATCAACCCAAAAGCGGGATGGGTGGCGTTAATGGAGCATAAATTGCGGCCGCAGGGCATCGAGGTGGTTAATGCCAGCATCAGCGGCGAGACCACGCGTGGCGGGGTGAGCCGCATTAAGGCGGATCTCACCCGCTTGAGCCCAACGATTGTGGTATTGGCTCTCGGCGCCAACGATGGCCTGCGCGGTCTCCCGAATGCCGATACCCGCAAAAATCTGGAGGCGATCATCACTGCGGCGCGGACGGCGAGTGCGCGTGTAGTGTTGGTTGGTATCCAGATCCCACCCAATTATGGGATCGAATACACGCAGCAGTTCCGCGATATGTACGCTGACCTCGCCGCCAAATACAAACTTCCATTCGTGCCATTTCTGCTGGAAGGCATCGCCGACAATCTTGAGTTTTTTCAGGCCGATCGCCTGCACCCAACTGCCGCCGCGCAAGCAAAGATTCTTGACAATGTGTCCCCTGCGTTATGGCAAGCCATTGCCAAGACCAGTGCAGCAGCGCGCCGATGAGTTCGGTGCTGAATTCGTTTGATCACCCGCAACGCGTCCGTGCACAATCTGGCATGCAGGCATTGCCATTGACACTACAGGGGCTTGGCGCGTTTGACGCCGTCATTGACGTAAGAAGTCCGGGGGAATTTGCGCTTGACCATGTTCCCGGCGCGGTCAATCATCCGGTACTCAGCGACGCTGAACGCATCGAGGTCGGCACGATTTACAAGCAGGTATCTGCCTTTGAAGCCAAGAAAATTGGCGCCGCGATGGTGGCGCGAAATATTGGCGCGCATATCGATGCGTCGTTCCGGGGAAACCCAAAAAACTGGAAGCCGATGATCTATTGTTGGCGCGGTGGCGCGCGCTCAGGCGCAATGGCGCATGTCCTGCGCAGCATCGGCTGGAGCGCGTTACAACTCGAGGGTGGCTACAAAAGCTGGCGTGGGCAGGTAATTGCGGATCTAACTACCCTGCCCTCGCAATTTCGTTACCACGTCATCTGCGGACGCACCGGCTCCGGGAAAAGCCGACTACTGGAGGCGCTGGCAGTGACGGGCGCACAGGTGCTTGACCTTGAAAAACTGGCCGCGCACAAAGGTTCGGTGCTGGGTGATCTGCCTGATGAACCGCAACCCGCGCAAAAACTGTTTGAAAGCCGCATCTGGACCGCATTGTCAGGGTTTGACCCTGCGCGCCCGGTTTATGTTGAAGCTGAGAGCAAAAAAGTGGGCAATTTGCGCGTGCCGCAACCGCTCATTGAGCGCATGTGGGCTGGAACCTGTTTTGAAGTCGTCACGCCGTCAGCGCTAAGGGCACAATTGTTGCGGGAAGAATACGTGCACCTGATTAATGATCGGGAACTGCTCTTCTACAAGCTTGTTTGTATCAAAGCGCTCCATGCCACACAGCAAATCGAGACTTGGAAGCATCTTGCCCAAACCGAGCAATGGGATGAATTTGTCGCCAATATGCTGGTGAATCACTACGATCCTGCCTATGATCGTTCAATGTTCAGCAATTACACCAACGCGCGCGAGGCGACTCTTCTTCACACGACCAACATTTCGGGCGATGGTTTTACGCATCTGGGCGCGGGTCTGCCGCGCTAGCTCCAATGTCCAGTCCATTAGTCAAAGATTGTGAAATACAGCACAACATCGTTCTCAATAAGTTAAACTCGTTGTAAAACAGTACCTAATCGCCGAAACCTGATTTCGATTCTACGAAAAACACCCAGTTCAACCGCCACCCTCCAAAGACGCAACGACCACAAAATGCCCAACCGCCCGACCAAAATCGGCAAATACAACATCC
Organism: Betaproteobacteria bacterium; assembly: GCA_031401935.1. GTDB lineage: Bacteria > Pseudomonadota > Gammaproteobacteria > Burkholderiales > Usitatibacteraceae > UKL13-2. The sequence continues at coordinate 4,031 of JANNRY010000505.1, forward strand.
TGTCCGAACTGGGTCGCGGGGCAACGGCTGTTGTTTATTTGGGCGAAGACCAGTTCAATGACCGCAAAGTAGCCATCAAAGTCGTCACGCCCGATGAGGGGATGGGCGAAGACGAAGCCCGCCGTTTCGAAAAGCTATTCCTCAATGAGGCGGCGATGGTCGGCAAAATGTCGCATCCCAATATCGTTGGCGTTTATGACGCCGTGATCGAGGGCGAAAACCGCTACATCGTGATGGAGTACGTCGGCGGCGGATCGCTCAAAAAATATTGCACCGAGACCAATCTGCTGCCAGTCCGTCAGGCGGTGCTGATTATTTTCAAAGCTTGCCGGGCACTCGATTACGCGTTCCAGAATGGCGTTATTCACCGCGACATTAAATCGGCCAACATCCTGATATCCGAGCGGGACGATATCAAAATTTCGGATTTTGGTACGGCACAGATTTCACAGGCGACCCACACGCAAATTGATGGCTTTGTTGGTTCGCCAGCCTATATGGCGCCAGAGCAAATCAACGAAGAGCCGCCGTCCGCGCAGACCGATATTTATTCGCTTGGTGTGACGATGTATGAATTGCTCGCTGGTCGCCTGCCCTTCCAGGCCGCCAACTCGGTGGCGATGATCAATAAAATTCTCAACGACACCGCCACACCGCTAAAAAGTATCCGGCCCGATATTCCCGACGAATTGGTTGCCATTGTTGAAAAAGCAATGGCACGCGATCCGGCCAAACGCTACCCGGCCTGGTACGCGATGGCACGCGATCTGGCCGATACGTTCCCGCAACTTGAAAAGTACTCGTTCGAGATTTCATCGGCAGAAAAATTCAATGCGCTAAGGAAACTGGAGTTCTTCCGCGACTTTCGCGATTCCGA
>JANNRY010000506.1:0-11271 GCA_031401935.1 Betaproteobacteria bacterium
TGCGCTAGCCAACGCGCGCAAAGCATGCGGCCTCAGACAGGCTAAGGTTGCCCCACCTCTGCGTATAAGCCGCGCGACGACTACGAAACAACCCTGCTGTCATTTCGAACGAAGAGAGAAATCTGCTTTTGCACCGGACAGCAACAGCAGATTTCTCACCCAAAAAGATCGGGTTCGAAATGACAGGGTTGGGATATTTGATGGAGTGGGACCACCGCAGGCTGCCATTCAAAACAGCGGACGATAAGATTAGGTTTCGCGCTAAATGTTTCCCATTACTTTTTTCGTCCAACAGCGCACGCGTTCCCGCACTTGCCCCTGAACTGTAACGATTGGAGCGGCAGTAGTATCAACGGAGCCATGGTCGATTTTCTGGTGCCAACGACAAAAAATTGATCGCAGCCCCTCTACCGCGAAGTGTTCGCTTCTCTCATTTGCTCAGCATCTCCCTGGAGCAATGTTCTGCGGCGTCGTTTCCACCCGCCGCACTACGCAGTTGAAGATCGCAGCGTATAAAACTTGTCGCCAAAGATCAGGTATTCGACGCGCGCCAAGGCCTCACCTTTTTCATCCTTGAAACGGTGGGCAGTAGTTGATCGCAGGTTCAGTCACCAATCAATTTGCGATTAAATACTGTTGGCTCGGTGGATGTAGCCGAATTAATCCTTATCGACTCCTCCATCAGACGCTGGCCTAACTTAGCCAGTTGTTCAATGACCGCAAATTCAGGCGCGTCGCAATAGAGCGTAACGCGTAAGCCATGCGGCGCAAGCTCGGCGGAACAGCAGTTATCGCGCGCGCTCATTGTCTGTTTGAAGTCCGGCCAATTGAGGATAAGGCCTTCAATTTCGCGATCCAGTAGCGAAGACCAGCGTGGCTCCATTGCCGCGACCACAAAGCGTTTGCGAAATTCGGCGCTTCCCGATGCAATGATGACTGCATTCAGATAGAAATCACGCTTCACCTTCGTTGAATCGCTGAACGCGCCCACCAATTTTGAGAGGCCGCCCACAATCATGCGTACGCCGGTTTTTTGAGCAATGTCAAAGGTCTTCTTGTCGTGAATGATCCACTGGTAGCCTACGTCACCGAGCGTGCTCGCCGTAAAGATCAGTTTTGGTGTCGATGAACTGCTCGATTGATCGGTGTCGTAATGAATGGTCCACGGCTGACCACCCGGCACTTCACCCGCAATGCGATAGTGGATGTTACCGTCGATGGTACAGTCATAATTCCAGCCGCGTGCACGCGATCCGGCGACGCGTTCTTCCTTGCGCCGAATCTCTTTTTCCCGCCGGGATTTTCCGCCGCCGTGTTGCTCCCACCAGCGACCATAAATAATCAGGCCGATGAAAAAGACGGCAACTGCAGCGACAATTAAGTAAACGGTCAGGTTGTTTCGCATGTGCGAAGTGTAGCGCTCTGATGTGACATTTGGTTGTCACACTGCCAGTGTTGTCTGCTATCGAATCTTACCCGTCTGAGGCCGCTTGTCGCGTGCTGAGATTTGCCAGCGAACTAAAGCGACCGAGTGCGACAAAGGCACCGGGACTGCTTTGCGTCCGGAAGTAATAATCGCTGCCCATGCTACGCCGGCAAAGACCGCAGCCCGTAAACCTTGTCGCCAATGATCAAATACTCGACACGCGCAAAAGCCTCACCTTTTTCATCCTTGAAACTGTAAGCCACGGCAGCGACGGTGTCGCCAACTTTCGGCGTCGGTACTTTCCATGCGTCGATGCGCGTCATCGGTGACAGCTCTATCGTCCAGTCGCCGCGTTTTTTCGGCAGCGTCGCAGCGGCGAGAATCTTTGCACCATTCACGGAGGCGGTCTGCGCGGGAGCGCCATGCGTGGCGAGGTCTGCGGGCAGCGTCGCGTCTTTGGCAACCGCGATGACGATCTCGGCATGGGGGTTTTGCCATTTGAGGGATTTCACCGTGCCCGCAATATAGAGCGGACGCGTTTCATCAAAGCTGGACCAGCCATGGTGCGCAAACAGGCGTTGGCTCAGCGGCACAGAAGCAAGTGCGGCAAGTGCGGGAAAAAAGTGACGACGTTGCATGTTCATCTCCTAAACGTAAGCTATCCAGCGACCGCACGCGATAACCGCAACCCAGATGAGGATCGACAGCACCGCTTGCACTTTGGTAATAACTTTTGTGACATCAATGGCGCCGCGCGCATGCAGCACTGCCGCGTTGGTCCCTGCCGCAAAAATCAGACACATTTTTACCACGAAAGCGGGATTGTTGATCAGGTCCCCCGCACGCGAGACAAACATGGTGAGGCCGGTGACGGCGACCAACAGAAAGCCCGCGATGGTCCAAGGGATGATGTGCTTGGCAAGCTGGTTCACATCGATATTACGCATTAACCCTAGGATGCGCATATCGACAATCCACAACGTGCCGAACACCAGCGCGATACCAATGATGTGCGCAATTTCCAGCGATGGATAAGCGTATGGGTTGGTCTTCAGCCAGACGATGGGTGCCAACTGATTCAGCGCTTCCAGCGCGTTGATGGGTATTGTGACGGGCGGTGTCATGCTTCAATTCCTTGAGTCCGACAGGCTGCTACGCCCAGTTTAATATCACCTTCCCCGACTGTCCGGAAAGCATCGCTGCGAAGCCCTTCTCGAAATCCTCAACCGCAAATTGATGTGTGAGGATCGGCGAAAGATCGAGGCCGCTTTGCAGCATCGCGACCATCTTGTACCAGGTCTCGAACATCTCGCGACCGTAGACGCCCTTGATTTCGAGCCCCTTGAAAATCACTTCGTTCCAGTCAATGGCGGTATTTGAAGGCGGGATGCCGAGCAGCGCAACCTTGCCGCCGTGGTTCATGTTCGCCAGCAGGCTCTGGAACGCCGACGGCACGCCGGACATCTCCATGCCGACATCGAATCCCTCGACCATGCCAAGGTCAGCCATGACATCCTTGAGCGATGTGTTAGCGACGTTGACTGCGCGCGTCGCACCCATTTTTGTCGCGAGGCCCAGGCGGTAATCGTTTACATCAGTGGTCACGATGTGGCGCGCACCCACATGCCGCGCGATGGCCACGGCCATGATACCAATCGGTCCGGCACCGGTGATGAGCACATCCTCGCCAACCAGATTGAACGACAGCGCCGTGTGCGTGGCGTTGCCGTAGGGATCAAAAATCGCCGCGAGGTCATCGCTGATGCTTTCGGGAATCTTGAATGCATTGAAGGCCGGGATCACCAAGAACTCCGCGAACGAGCCTTCGCGATTGACACCGACACCCACCGTATTGCGGCACAAGTGACGGCGACCTGCGCGGCAATTGCGACAGTGCCCGCAGGTGATGTGTCCCTCGCCCGAGACCCGGTCACCGATCTCAAACCCGCGAACTTCAGCGCCCATTTCAACGATATGACCGACGTATTCATGCCCCACGTGCATCGGAACGGGAATGGTCTTTTGCGCCCATTCGTCCCATTTCCAGATATGGATATCGGTGCCACAGATGGCCGTCTTCTTTATCTTGATCATGACGTCGTTGTGCCCCACCTCGGGCTTTTTAACATCGGTCATCGTCAGGCCGGGCGCGCGTTCGAGTTTGGCGAGTACTTTCATGATTTCTCTCTTTCCGCGGCCTAGTTGATCGCGCCGAGCTTGCGACCGACCTTGGCGAACGCCGCCACTGCACGCTCAATCTGCGCCGGCGTATGCGCGGCAGACATCTGGGTGCGGATGCGTGCACGGCCCTTGGGCACCACGGGGAAGCTGAAACCAATCACGTAGATCCCCTCGTCCAGCAATCCCTCTGCCATGCGGCTCGCCAATGCAGCGTCACCCAGCATGACGGGAACGATGGGGTGCTGACCGGGAACCAGATCGAAACCGAGCGCGCCCATTTCACGGCGAAAGTGCGCGCCGTTGGCGTTCACCCGCTGCCGCAAGACTGCACCTTCCTCTGAATCGAGCAACTGCAACACCGCCAGCGACGCCGATACGATGGTGGGCGCCAGTGAATTTGAAAATAGATATGGTCGTGAGCGCTGGCGCAGCAAATCCACCACCTCCTTGCGCGCGGCCGTGTAACCACCCGACGCGCCGCCCAGCGCTTTGCCCAATGTGCCGGTGTACACATCGATGCGCGCTGCCACCCCACAAAATTCCGGCGTGCCGCGTCCATGCTCGCCCACAAAGCCCACCGCGTGCGAATCGTCGACCATTAGCAGCGCGTTGTATTTATCGGCCAGCGCACAGATGCCCTTGAGGTTGGCGATGATGCCGTCCATCGAAAACACGCCGTCGGTGGCAATCATCTTGAAGCGTGCACCAGCCGCATCCGCCGCCTCTAATTGCGCCTCCAGATCGGCCATGTCGTTGTTACGATAGCGGAAGCGCTTGGCTTTGCAGAGCCGCACGCCGTCGATGATGCTGGCATGGTTCAGTTCGTCGCTGATGACTGCGTCTTCGTCACCGAGCAGCGTTTCAAACAGACCGCCGTTGGCATCGAAGCACGAGCCATACAGAATGGTGTCTTGCGTGCCGAGAAATCGGGAGATCGCGGCCTCCAGATCGCGGTGATTGGTCTGCGTGCCACAAATAAAACGCACCGACGCCATGCCGAAACCATAGTCATCGAGCCCGCGTTTTGCAGCGGCGATCAATCGCGCATCGTCGGCTAATCCCAGATAGTTGTTGGCGCAGAAGTTGATGACTTCGGCCCCCGATTCCAGCCGCAGTGTCGCCTGTTGCGGCGTTGCGATCAGGCGTTCGCGTTTGAAAAAACCGTCATCGCGAATTTGTTGCAGCGTGTTGTCCAGTTGCCGATAAAAGGAATCATTCATTCTTGCCCCAGATGGTTGCGACGGGAGAGCGTCGCATTTAAACACAATAGCGGTTAGCGGCCCTCAATAGCGTTCAATTCCAAGGGGCACGCGTTGGCTGCGCGCTTGGAATTTCCCATTGATTGGTGCTGGCCATGCCGCCAAACGCCGCCTAACGCTTGGGGATATCGATTAGCGATTTCTCCAATTGGTCGACCTCGTCAATCAACCGAATGAATCGGTTACCGAATGTCGTCATGCGGTATTCCACCCGCGGCGGCATTTCCGGAAAGCTCTGTTTATCGAGAATACCGAAGCGCACCAATTTGGCGAGGCGTTCGTTAAGCACTTTGCCACTCAGGCCGTCGATGGCGTGCTCCATTTCACCTGGGCGGTGCACGCCGTTTCGCACCAGGCTCAGCACCGTCAGTGACCATTTGCAGCCAATGATACTCTCGACCATTTGATGAACGCTGGGTTTGCTCATTTTCTCGACAATTTTTTCTCTTTACGATCAATAAAATGCACCGGAAAGTGCCTACCCCACGAATTTGTACCCGCTAGTCACCGCGTGCAGCGGCTTGTAAATTGGGCTCCCGTTTCCCGATTCCATCTTATTCGAAAGAGGCAAAACATGCGAACCACACTTCAACGTTTTATTTTCGTCCTGGGACTTACCGCATTCACGACCATCAGCGCGAATGCGGCCGATCCGACACCCGTAACCTATCCGACAGGGTACCGCGATTGGCATCATGTGAAATCGATGGTCATCAATCCGGGGCATGGACTCTATGACGCCTTCGGCGGCATCCATCATCTCTATGCAAACAATGCCGCGATTCTGGGCTACAAAACCGGCAAATGGCCCAATGGAGCGGTGATTGTGTTCGATTTGCTCGAGGCGAAATCGGCAGACAACACCGTAACCGAGGGTCAGCGCAAAGTCGTGGGCGTGATGCACCGTGATGCCAAGCGATATGCGACCACCGGCGGCTGGGGATACGAAGGATTCAAGGGCGACAGCAAATCCGATCGCGCCGTCGGCAACAACGCCGCAACCGCCTGCCATCAGTGCCATATCGCGCAGAAAGACAGCGGCTACGTCTTCAGTAAACTTAGACCATGATTCAATACCGGCCGGCCACCCTCAATTCGACCGCGCCTGAACTACGTGTCTTGCGATGGTTTAACAGCAAGGAGCCGATCACGTTGGCAGGCCTGCGCGGCAGGGTGGTATTGATTCACGCGTTTCAGATGCTGTGTCCGGCGTGCGTGATGAGCGCGATGCCACAGGCGGTTCGCCTCTGGCAGCACTACCGGCAAAGTACCGCCGGCGAAAAAGTAGTCGTGCTGGGGCTGCACACTGTGTTCGAACACCATCGCGTGATGACACCCGAGGCACTGGAAGTCTACCTGCACGAGTTTCGCATTCCGTTCCCGGTCGGTGTGGATACCCCTGCCGAGAACGGGCCGATCCCGCGGACCATGCAGCTCTACGAAACACGGGGAACACCCACGACGCTGCTTATTGATGGAGAGGGCATTTTGCGCAAACATCATTTCGGTGTGGCCATGGATGAAGACCTGATACGGGAAATTGATACGCTAGCGGCAGCGTTGTGAATGCGTAAACAGTGGCGCTCATCGGCGAGTACAAACAGGGCAGGCGTCAATTTTTCCATGTGAAATTAACCGAAGTCTAATAACCACGGGCTTCTCCAGCCATTTTTGCCATGTGTGCCACGCCGATGCTGGAGTTTGGCTGGTACGTTTTTCGCTCTCCCTCAAGACTTCACCCCGAGCCTTTCGCCATATTTTTTGCCTCCAACGCACCGCCAGCGCTGGCAGCCTGTCAGACTGCGACTTGCTCATCTTTCACTGAGGTCATCATGTCGCGATTATTTTTACGTTTGGTCAGTTCCATCGTTGCCGCCTTCCTCGGCGTTGCGCCCTCCGTGGCGGTTGCACGCGATTCGCCTGCGGTAGCGACAGAAACAGCGATTCAGTTTGTCGATCTGATTGGTGATCGGTATGGCATCCGGTCGAACCTGACCTACACGATTGCGAACAATGTCGAGTTGAAGCTTGATTTGTACCTTCCCCGAAACACGACCGAACCCGTGCCGCTGGTGATCAATTTCCATGGCGGCGGTTGGGTCGAGGGGAGCAAAGACGGCTCGATGTTGGGATTGCTGCGTTACATGCAGATGGGCTTTGCCGTCGCCAATGTCGGCTATCGTTTGGGCCGCGTCTCACCGGCACCGGCTGCGGTGGAAGACACACGTTGCGCGTTGCGCTGGCTGTCGCGGCGCGCCAAGGATTTCAAGATCGATACGCAGAAAATCGTCTTGACTGGCGGCTCTGCAGGCGGGCATCTCGCGCTCATCACCGGCATGCTGCCAGCGAGCAATCCGTTCGACCGCGCCTGCGCCACCGATGACAACACACGCTGGGTCAGCGGCACCGAGCCACCTTTGACCGTCGCGGCGATCATCAATTTTTTTGGTATCACCGATGTCGAGGATTTGTTGGTCGCGCCCAACGCCAAGCACTACGCCATCGAATGGCTCGGCGCTGCCACCAATCGAGAGGCACTGGCGAAAAGTGTGTCACCGATCCAGTATGTGCGAGCAGGCTTGCCGGCGATTTTCACGGTGCATGGCGACGCCGATCAGCTCGTGCCGCGTGCACACTCGACACGCCTGCACGAGGCCCTCAACAAGGCCGGTGTGGTCAACGAATTCATGACAATTCCCGGTGGCGGACATGGCGGGTTTTCGCCAACTGAATCGCAGCGAATTTCTGCGGCGATCCGCGCGTTTCTGGCCAAGCAGGGTATCGCTGCGGTTACGCGCTGATATTTGCTGGGTTTGCCACTCACGTAATTACACCACACACATCACGGCGCCAGCGAAGCCAAGTACGCAACAACGGCCAACAGATCGTCCTCATCGAGTTTTTCCAGCACCGGCTTCATCAGCGCAGCGTTTGCGTTCGTGCGCAGGCCCGCCTTGAATTCGTAGAACTGTCGTGTCGCGTAGGATGCCGAGCGTCCCGCAATCGGCGGCGCGACGGTCATGCCTTTCAGGTCCGCGCCGTGACAGGACGCACAGGCCGCGACCCGGTCTGGCAATTTGCCGGTGACCAGCGCCTCGCCGCGCTTCAAACTACCCGGCGGAACGTAAGCAATAAATGTTGTGCGCGCATCGCGCAATTCGAAATCCTCCAGATGCTCGGGCACTTCTACGATGCGCTTGCCAATCGGCTCGCGCACGCCGGTCTTGTGATCGACCCACGTCCAGTTCGCCACGACGACCTTCGGCACCATCTCGGTCTCAATCACGCGAATGTTGCGGCGTGGCTTGAGTGCGGAATAGTAGGCGGCGGCCTCGTTGATCTCTTCGTCAGTGAGCTTCATTGAGGTTGCGATCATGAATTTCTGCGGTAACCGCTGCGGCATTGCCGTGCTGCGTGCGCCTGAGCGGTAATCGTGCAACTGCTGGACGATGTAATCGAACGGCAGGCCGGTGATGTTGGCATTCTCCGGCCCGCCGGGCCCGGTGGCGCGGTGGCAGAAGCCACAGGCATAAACATCAGGCATGCGCCCGCGCGCGGCGATGGCGGGCATAGCGGGATGATCTTCGGGATGCCAATCGGGTGCAAAGAACAGATTGCGCGTCTGGCTGAGCGGATAACTGACCGTGCTATTGGGAACACGCCGTAGCACGCTGTCATCGGGTGCGGGTTTGTAGTCTGGCGGGTTGAGCGGATAGGCCCAAGACGGCGGTTCAATGGCAAGCGCCTGCGTTGACAATCCGTGCGTGCAAAACGCCGTTACGATGACTAGCGCTCGAATGATTTTCTGCATGCCGGGAATCCTTCCTTAGAACCGATGATTGAAGGCCTGCCGATTTGCCGCAGGCCTGCGACGAGCACTGCAACGGTCAATAGCAAAAAAACAAAGATCGCCATTTGGCGCGCATTTTCGAGCATTTTATGCCTGAAAACCGCACCAACGCTGCAGTTATGACTATTTCACATCGCTCCGCGACTCACCGCCATCTATCTCCTTTCTTCTTCACATAATTTGCAATCACGTAGGGCCATGGAATGACGAGTGGAAATATCACCCATCCCATCAAGCACGCGTAGACTGTTTCCATTGTGTTCGCGTCCAGTTGTTGGGCCGACCACAGCGGGAGCGCGACGGCGATTAGCCAGATCGATTTCCAGATCAGCTCAAAGAGCAACACGGGCAACATTTGTAACGGATAGCGAATTCCCAACGCCGCTAACACCGATACTGCCGCCAACAAGCTGGGGGTGGCGCCAGACGTTGGATCTCCCCCAATTGCGCGCTGGATGATGCCGGGCCATATTGTTGTTCCGAGCCCCACCACGATCAGTAGATACGTGGCCCGCATCAGATACAGACGAAGGGTTGATACCTCATTCATCGTAAAACTTTCTCTTCAGAAATTAATTAGCGGGGTTACGAAACCAGCACCTTCACATCTGGGTAGCCCAGCAATTTCAAGATGAAGTAATTGGCGGCAGCATCGCCTGGATCGTCGGCGAAGCAAATGATTTCGGCGTAGCGTGGGAGCCCGGCCTTGACAAGAATATTCCAGATGTCCTTCGCAGCTTTCGGTGTTCCTTCGGCGCTCACCAGATCGCTGTAGGGCACGTGTATGACTTTCCCGTCCTGCACTTTAGCGGGCATAGTTTTGCCCGAAGCGATGTATATCTTTGGGTACGCACCCTCCGTCTGGCGTGCGTCAGCGGTCACGATGCCTGATTGAACATTGGCCTTGTAAGTCGTCGCGGGGACGGCAAACTCCTTCGGCGATTTCTGTGAGCCGACAATGGTCACCTCCTTGGTGACTTCGAAGCCGCCGAGTGCCCAATCGTCGACGGAATCTAGCAGGACAGAGACTTTTTTCTGCCCCAACTTTTCCAGCATCATGAACGCAAAAGCCGAATTCGCGTTCACGCCACCGTCGGAAATGATTACCGCCTCATAGGCCGAATTGACCCCTGCGGCGCTCAAGATCTCGGTCATTTTCTCCGGCTTGCCGAGGTGGCGTTTGAATACATCTGCAGGAATGTTAACCGCGAACGGTACATGCCCGAGCCGGTAGGCTTCTGCTGAGCGCACATCGACGACATTCAGTTTTGTTGCGCCGAACGCGCGCAGCATTTGCCTGTTCCAGCCATTCAGCCAGCTCTTTTCGCGCAGCATGTTCGGCGCGTCGTAGGTCCAGAATGGCAGCCCTCGGTCGTCGCGCAGCCATTCCTGTTGCGATTCCTTATAGAGCTTCACCTTCGGGTAGTTCAGCATGATCTTGGTGGCAAAGAACGGCACGCTGGCGGCGATGCCACCGCCGCAATGCGTATAAACCTGCTGTTCAGGTTTGACACCCAGATAGGCCAGCATGCGCTTAATCTCCTCGGCCGACTTGAACGTTTTGTCCGCGTTAAAGAAATCGTCGCTCGGCGCCATGATGGCATTGGGGATATGGCCGGCCCGGTCGAAAAATGCAGCGCCGCCAAAGTGTTGGTCGGGGTCCAGTGCCTCCACCAGCGCATTCTTCACCGGATCACCGGAGGCCACCAAAAACTCCGGCAGTTTTGCGCGTACGTCTTCCTTCAGCTTCACGACGCGGAATGTTCCTGGCTTCGGCGCAGCGGTTGGTTCTTTCGTGACTGCACCGCCCGCCGCTTGCCATTTGGCGAGTCCGCCATCCAAAACAAACAGATTGCCTGGCGGGAACCCGTGGTAGTAAAGGTCGAAGAACAGGCTGGTCGCCATATAGGTTCCGCCTTGATCGTAAATAACGACTTTCTTCCCGGCACTGATGCCCCAGGACTGGATGCGGCCTTCCATTTCCGCGGCGAGGTTGTCGCGGCCACCGAATGTGAACACATCGACGTTGATCGCGCCGGCAATGTGCTTGGCCGCGTACATCTGACCAAACGATGCATCGATTAGAACAACGTCGTCGCGGTTGAGGTTCTTTGCGAGCCATTCAACGCTGACGAGATTGCCTCTACCCTTATCTGCTGCCGCTGCCATTGCCGCAGATTGCAGTATGAAAAAGCTGCTGGTGATGAATACGAAAAACCAGTTGATTAATTTCTTCGACATGTTGCGCTCCGGTTACGTGGTGTCCGTAACTTATTCCGGTGGCTACCGGGGGAGCAATATCGATGTGATGAGCCACGGGTGACGTGGACGGAATACGGTACCGACGGATGGACTACGCGTTCGCGGCCTGAATATTTGCGCAACCGTGCAATCTTCCAACCCTTTCATTTCGAACCCGGTTTCATCGGGTGAGAAATCTGCTGTTGTCGGGGCTTACTGCAAAAGTAGATTTCTCTCTTAGTTCGAAATGACACCAGCGTTTTCACATCATCCGAAAGTGATGGAGAAATGTGCGGCTCACCGGTAACACTTCG
>JANNRY010000507.1:0-1568 GCA_031401935.1 Betaproteobacteria bacterium
AATCACGATCACTACGATCTCATCTTCAATGCCTTTGCCGTGCGTAACGTCACGCGCTACAACGAAGCCTTCTGGGCGCGACCGGAAGATGAACGCTACGACTGGGAAATATTTTCCGGTGTCGGCGCAAAATTGGCGACAAAACTGGGTCGCGAATTCACTGCCATGCCTGAGCTAAAGCACATCATCGGCGGCATGCTGAAAAAAAGCGGTAATCGCGAAGGCACCACTCTTGAATCATTGAAGGCCATACCGCACGGCATTGATCTAGGCGCACTGAAACCATCGCTGGCCTCGCGCATCGAGACAGCAGACAAGCTGATCGACTGCGCCCCCGCACCGATGCTCGCTGACATGGCACGATTCAATCGTGAGTTGCAGAGCAACGCGCCGAAGACGCTTCACCTCATCGGTCGCCGCCATGTGCGCAGCAATAATTCGTGGATGCACAACTACCATCGCCTCGTTAAGGGCAAGGCACGCAATCAATTGCTAATGCATCCCGACGATCTCGCGTCGCGCGGATTGACGAGTGGGCAAGTTATCGAACTAACGTCCCGCATTGGAAAGCTCAACGTGCCGGTCGAAGCCACCACTGATGTCATGCCCGGCGTTGTTTGCCTGCCACACGGCTGGGGGCACGACCGCGAAGGCGCGCGTCTAGGCGTTGCCAGCGCGCATGCGGGTGCCAGCTTTAACGACATCAGCGATGAAAAATTTCTGGATGCGGTTTCGGGAAATGCAGCGCTGAATGGGATAGCGGTGGAAGTGCGGGCGGCAGGATAAGCTACTAAAAGACGCCCGCAAACGCCTCAAGCCTCGGCAGGGTCAGGATCGTCAGTCTTGCTGCCGTTATCCCGCTGCCTCGCACCTGCCGCTGCCTGCGCAGGAACAGTCGGCGTGGTCGATACCACATCGCCATTCTGCGCACGGTGCATCAGCGCGCGATCAATCAATACCAGTGCGAGCATGGCCTCGGCAATCGGCGTGGCACGAATGCCCACACAGGGATCGTGTCTACCGTGGGTGTTGATGACAACCGGGTTTCCGGCTTTGTCGATGGTGTGACGGTCAAGGCGAATCGAGGATGTCGGTTTGATGGCAATCGATACGGTCACATCCTGCCCGGTCGAAATGCCGCCAAGCACGCCGCCCGCGTTGTTCGATAAAAAACCATCGGGCGACATCTCGTCGGAATGCTCGGTGCCCTTTTGTTCAATCGAATGAAATCCCGCGCCGATTTCCGCGCCTTTAACAGCATTGATACCCATCATCGCGTGTGCGATCAAGGCATCGAGGCGGTCGTAAATGGGATCTCCCCAGCCGACTGGCACGCCACTTGCCACCACGTTGATGCGCGCGCCACAACTTTCGCCGGATTTGCGCAGCCGATCCATATAGGTTTCGAGCGCGGCAATCATACTGACGTTAGGCGCAAAGAAAGGATTTTGGTGAACTGCATCCCAGGTTTCAAAAGCGATTTTGTTTTCGCCAAGTTGCGATAAATAGCCGCGTATCAGCACGCCAAATTTTTCATGCAACCACTTTCTGGCCACGGCACCCGCCGC
>JANNRY010000508.1:0-11451 GCA_031401935.1 Betaproteobacteria bacterium
AGATGGGGTTGCCCGTTAGTTCAAATCCAAAGCGGAATCGATGCAAATCTGCCTGGTTGGGAAGGAGGGTTCTTCGAGTATTGCCACATGGATTATGCTTACGATTACGCAGGATGGTCGCTCGAGCGTCCCAACACCAAATCCGAATACATGTGGCTACCAAGTAGAAATTTGATCGTACCGAGACACAAATATTCGGATGGAAAATTAATCGTTTATCCTTCTGGAGTCGATTTAAAGCGAAAGATTGGCAGCGTAGGCTAGCAAACCGAAAGTACAGATGCACATCCCCGCCCTCCTCCAGTTCCTAGAAGGCCTCGCCGAAAACAACAATCGGCCATGGTTCCTCCACAACAAACCTTCCTACGACATCCTGCGCGAGGAATTCACCGAGCTGGTCGCCGACATCGTCCAACGCGTGGCGAAGTTCGACAAGGAAATCGAACTGGTCGATCCGAAAAAATGCCTGTTCCGCATCTACCGCGATGTGCGTTTTTCCAAAAACAAAGACCCGTACAAAACGCATTTCTCCGGTGTCATCGGCGGCAAAACGACAGACAAATCGCGCCCATCATATTATTTTCAGATCAACGAAAAGGGCGTGCTTGGCGTTGGCGGCGGCATCTATATGCCCGAGCCTGAGACGCTGCAAAAAATTCGCCACTTCATCATCGGCCAGCCCGTGCTACTCGATGCGCTATTGAAGAACAAGGGACTCATCAAAACATTCGGCGGGCTTTCCGAGGAAGATCGCATGCAGCGCCCGCCCAAGGGCTATCAGCATTTGGCCGCTGACCATCCGCATATTGACGTCATCAAGAACCGGCATTTTTTTGCGTTTGCAGAGGCGAGTTTGAAGAAGAAGTTGTCGAAAGATCTGGCAAAAACAATCGGCGATCAGTTTGAAGACTTGTATCCGTTGATCGTTTGGCTGCGGGAGGCTGTAAGATAACAAACTCAAGCACTGGCGAGGCTTTCAGCCTGTTTTCGTGCCAGAACCCGCCCCAATGCTAGACCTTTGTATTTTTTAATCTCATTATGTCCACCCGTCCCATCCTCACTAACGCCGCGCGTCCATCCACGTTCACGGTCGACGCCATCGACGAACACGGTATCGTGCAACCGACGCCGATTGCAGGCGAACATCCGCTCACGATCTATGTTGATAAGCGGGAAATTCTGACCATCATGACCCTCGGTGCCGCGCCCGAAGCGCTGGTGATCGGCTATCTGCGCAACCAGCGTCTGCTGGAATCGATTGAGGACATTGTGTCGGTGCAGGTGGATTGGGAAGTGAATGCATGTTCCGTGACGACGCGCCATGGGTTGAAAAACCTCGACGAAAAAATGGCCAAACGCACCAAGACCACTGGCTGCGGCGAAGGCACGGTGTTCGGCGATTTGATGGCGGATTTGGAGAATGTGAAATTACCGCCTGAAGCGCGGCTCGCTGAGGAAACGTTTTATGCGCTGCTCAACAACGTGCGGCTTTATGAATCGATCTACAAGCAGGCAGGCGCGGTGCATGGCTGCGCATTGGCGCATGGTTCTGAAATTCTGACGTTTGTCGAAGATGTAGGCCGCCACAACGCTGTCGATGCCATCGCCGGCTGGATGTGGCTCGAAGGTGTCGATGGCGGCGATAAAATCTTCTATACCACAGGCCGACTTACCAGCGAAATGGTGATCAAGGCGGCGCAGATGGGCATTCCATTTCTGGTATCGCGTTCAGGCCTCACGCAAATGGGATACGAGATCGCGCAAAAAACTGGCATCACCATGATTGGTCGCGCGGTGAACAAACATTACCTATTGTTCACGGGTGCGGAGCGGCTGGTGAAATCAACAATCGTTGCAAATTAATTGATCAAGTTCCCAATGGAAAAAATCACCGGCCTCATTCTCGCTGGCGGTCGCGGCTCACGCATGGGCAGCGTCGATAAGGGCTTGCAGCCTTTCAAAGGCAAACCCATGGTGGCACACGTTCTGGCGCGATTTCAACCGCAGGTGGATGAAGTACTCATCAACGCCAACCGCAGTGTTGATGAATATGCGGCACTCGGCTATCGCGTCATTCCCGACGCCATCGACGGCTTTGCAGGACCACTTGCGGGCTTGCATATCGGCATGACACACGCCGCACATCCGCTGGTGGCGACGACGCCGTGCGACTCGCCTTTTTTGCCACTCGATCTGATCGCAAGACTGTCGGCGGCAATACAGAAAGAAGATGCCGACCTTGCCGTGGCAAAAACATTTGACCAACCACATCCGGTTTTTTGTCTCGTTAAAGCCAGTCTCGCGCCTCACCTGCAGGCTTTTCTGGAAAGCGGACAGCGGAAAATTGATAAATGGTATGCAACGCTACATGTTGTGGAAGTCGCATTCGATGATCAGGAGGCCGCGTTTTCAAATATCAATACCGTTGAAGAGCTGAAATCCTTCGAACAATCGAACTAGCAAGCCGACACTACATTGCCTTGAGTCGGCCCTCCCTCACCCCAGCCCTCTCCCAAGGGAGAGGGTGAGAAATGCGGTGCGATGAATAAGAACGTCATCGCACCGAAAAATAAGGCTTGCGCCATGCCGAATAAACGCAATGTGCGAAAACTTCGCCTGCGCCCGCCTCTGCCCAAGCGCGCAATCGTCTGGTTTCCACCGCTGCCGCCCGACAATAAAATCGAAGCCTTTCGTGTGCGCCACGACCCGCTCGCCACGCGCATCCCGGCGCATGTCACGCTGGTGTTCCCGTTTCCGACCAATCTCACCTCCACGCAATGGGCTTCGCACATCAAGCGCATTGTCGGCAACTGGCCACGCTTGCCAGTGAGTTTTCGCGATATTGAATCCATTCAGGACGAATTTACCGTGCTCATGCTGCGTGACAAATCCGAAGCCGTCGTTGCACTCCACGACAAACTCTATTCGGGTGTGCTGAAACCTTTTCTGCGCACTGAAATGGAATATCGACCACACATCACGCTTGGTCGCGTCACAGGCAATCCCAGCGCCTCCACATTTGAGGCCATGCATCGGGCCGCAACCAGCGAAGTGCGCGGCGAATGGAAAGCGGTAATGAAAGAATTGTCGATAGTCAGCGTTCATCAAGACGGTACAATCACAATCGATAAATCCATTCCGCTTAATTTCGCCTGACCTGCATTCATCATGAATAGACCACTGACCATCACCGAAGCGTCCTGTGCAGACGATTACGACCCGAACTCCATGCCGGTCGCGAAAGCACGCGCGTTCATTCACACATTCCTATCGCCGGTAAAGGGTTTTGCGCGGTTGCCCATTCGATCAGCGCTCGGACGCGTGTTAAGCGAGGACATCGTTACACCGGTAAACGTGCCCGCCCATATTAATTCCGCAATGGATGGGTGGGCGATCCGCTTCGAGGATCTGGCTGACAATCCATCAAAACCGCTCACCGAAATCGGCACCAGCTTTGCAGGTCAGCCGTTTGCAGGAACGGTTGATCTGGACCAATGCGTGCGCATTTTTACCGGCGGCGTGGTACCGACAGGTTGCAATGCGATTGTCATGCAAGAGAAAGCACAGGCAGACGGCAAAGCGATCACGTTTGGTCCAGGCATAAAGCTCGGGCAGAACGTGCGGTATGCAGGCGAGGATTTGAAACAGGGCGCGATAGCGCTGGCCAAAGGCCGCATCATCCGTCCGGCCGAACTCGGATTGCTCGCTTCACTTGGCATTGGCGATGTGAGCGTTTATCGACCATTGCGTGTGGTGTTCTTTTCCACCGGCGATGAACTGGTCTCC
This sequence comes from Betaproteobacteria bacterium, assembly GCA_031401935.1. Classification (GTDB taxonomy): domain Bacteria; phylum Pseudomonadota; class Gammaproteobacteria; order Burkholderiales; family Usitatibacteraceae; genus UKL13-2. The sequence goes on from JANNRY010000508.1 coordinate 3,787, forward strand.
ATCGGCTCCCCGCTCAATGAGGGCCAGATTTACGACAGCAATCGCTACACGCTCCACGGCATGCTCACGCGCATGGGTTGCGATGTGATCGACATGGGCGTGGTGCGCGATGACCCGGTATTACTGGAAAAGGCATTTCATGACGCCAGCGAAATCGGCGACGTGGTAATTACTTCAGGCGGTGTATCGGTGGGTGAAGCCGATTATGTGAAACAGCTTCTGACCAAGCTTGGTGAAGTCGTGTTTTGGAAAATCGCGATGAAGCCGGGCCGACCGCTTGCGTATGGAAAAATCGGCAAGGCACATTTTTTTGGCCTGCCCGGCAATCCCGTCAGTGTGATGGTGACTTTCTATCAGTTCGTGCGCGATGCACTGCTGATTTTGCAGGGCGTTAACCCAATTCCCACCCAGCCGCTGTTGAAAGCTGTTTGCACTTCAGCTATCAAGAAAGCGCCCGGTCGCACCGAATTTCAGCGCGGCGTACTTTATCTCGAAGACGGCATTTACAAGGTCCGCACGACAGGCGAACAAGGCTCAGGAATTCTGAAGTCCATGTCAGATGCAAACTGCTTCATCATGCTTCACGACCATGTGGGTAATATCGATGCTGGGGCAACGGTCGAAGTGCAGATTCTGGAAGGAGTCATTTAAGGAATGGACACGACTCGCCGAAAATTTATCGAAATCTGCGTGGCAAGTGCGGCACCTTGCGCAGCGCTTGCCGCAGCACCAACCGCTTCTACACCGCCCACGTCGAAGCAATACAATCGCGTCAAGCTGGTGGACGTTGATGGCCGGGCGGTCAAGGCTAAATCACTTAAGGCTCACCACAATTACGTCTTCAATTATCCCTACGCATCTACGCCGTGTTTCCTGCTCAATCTGGCCAAGGCGTTGCCGGGCAAAGTGTCCCTCAAGACCGACACTGGTGCCACCTATGAGTGGCCGGGTGGCGTCGGTGCTGGCAAATCAATCGTCGCCTATTCGGCAATTTGTGCCCACAAGCTAGCTTATCCAACGTCACAGATAAGCTTCATCAGTTATCGACCGCTGCCGTCCAAAACCAGTGCGCGCGGGCAAGTCATTTCCTGCTGTGCCGACAAAAGTGTGTATGACCCCTTTGCGGGTGCCACTGTCGTGAGCGGGCCGGCACCACAGCCGCTCGCCGCGATTTTGCTAGAGCACGATGCCAAAACCGACGAGCTGTATGCCGTTGGGACATTCGGCGGTGAACGATTCAATGAGTTTTTCCAGAAATACGAATTCAAACTTTCGATGGAAATGGGTGGCAACGCAAAAGATATTGTTAAGGCGACCGCAAAGCTCACCGATTTGGCGGCGTATTCAACCCAAACTGCGCAGTGCTGAATGGTCCCCTGGATAGAATCACAACACGACTTTCCATCGGTCGCATCGGCCCTCACTGAACCAAACGGCCTGCTGTGTGCGGGTGCCGATCTTGCTCCGGAAACTATTATTGCTGCGTATTCACGCGGGATCTTTCCGTGGTTTTCCAACGGTCAACCCATCCTCTGGTGGAGCCCTGATCCGCGCATGGTACTTCTGCCCGCTGAATTCAAAGTGTCGAAGTCGTTGGCAAAAACGGTTAGTCGGCAAATGTTCGATATCCGCTTCGATAGCGATTTTGCCGCCGTCATTTCAGCGTGCTCCGCACCACGCGGTGAAGGCGGTGGCACCTGGATTGTTCCGGAAATGCAGGCGGCCTACGCACAGTTGCATGCGCTAGGCGTTGCGCATTCGATAGAAAGCTGGCGCGATGGAGAACTGGTCGGCGGCTTATACGGGCTAGCACTGGGCCGCATGTTTTTTGGCGAATCCATGTTCGCACGCGAAACCGATGCTTCAAAGGTCGCGATGGTGGCATTGGTTGAAAAGCTAAATCGCGACGGCTTCGAGCTGATCGACTGCCAGCAGGAGACCCGTCATCTCGCCAGTTTTGGTGCCCGTCCGATCCCGCGACAGGATTTTGTGCAGCGACTAAAAGAATTGATAGACTTGAAACCAAGCGCTTGGCGGTAGCTCGAAGTGTGGTCGATAGCGGGCATTTGGCCGTCAGGCAAGGCGCGAACGATCTTGCGATGCGCTGCATATGTCCTGATATGTAAGCGCGCAAAATCGTGAGCAACGCAACATCACGGCCATAGGCGACGCTAGCGATGTCAAAATTAAACGACCTGCCATTTGCAAATCTTCAGTTCTATGCAACAGCGCCGTACCCGTGCAGCTATTTGCCCGGCCGCCTTGCGCGCTCACAGGTTGCCACTCCGAGCTATCTGATCGATTCGCCGACCTATAGCCATCTGGTGGCTGCCGGTTTCAGGCGCAGCGGCGCGTTTACCTACCGGCCTTACTGCGACCACTGCCATGCTTGTACGCCAGTGCGTGTTGTCGTCGAACAATATGCACCAAATCGCGCACAGCGCCGTTGCATCAAAGCCAACGCGGACCTCGTGACACGCGCGATGGAGCTTAAATTTTCACACGAACACTACGCGCTTTATCGACGCTACCAGTCGCAACGCCATCCCGGCGGCGGGATGGATCACGATAGTCGCGAGCAATATTCGCATTTCCTGTTGCAGAGCAACGTGAACACGCGACTGGTGGAATTTCGGGATCGTGGCCAGTTACTGATGATCGCCATCATGGATGAGTTGGTCGACGGACTATCGTCGGTGTACACTTTTTTTGATCCTGATCTGGCGCGCCGCAGTTTGGGCACCTACAGCGTGCTTTGGCAGATCGCAGAGGCCCGCCGATGCAAGCTGCCCTATATTTATTTAGGCTACTGGATAGCGGAATCCAGAAAGATGAGCTACAAGACAGATTTCCAACCAATCGAGGGATTGGTCCAGGGAAGCTGGGAACGGCTAGCAGTGCGCGACGTGCCCTGAGAGCGCAGCATTAGCAGTACCAAATGGAATCAGGGAGCGAATGCGTCCAGCCACGCCAATGCATTTGCGGCAGGCATTGGCCTTCCAAACAAAAAGCCCTGACCCTCATCGCAACCCAGCGCGCGCAACCGTGCCTCAGTGCGGGCATCTTCAATGCCTTCGGCGACTACTGACAAACCAAGATTGTGCGCAAGCGCGATTGTCGATTCGACAATCACCGCATCCTGCTCGTTGGTGAGCATGTGCGTCACGAACGACACATCAATCTTGAGCGCATTGAGCGGCAAGCGCTTCAGGTGTGACAGCGAAGAATAGCCGGTGCCGAAATCATCAATCGATATGTTCACGCCCATTTCATGGATACGCTGCAACGTATGGGAGGCATGATCCGGGTCGATGATGATGGCACTTTCGGTAATTTCGAGTTCAAGCAGGCGCGGGTCCACTCCGTGCTTTTCCAACAGGTGCTGCACTTGCCCTGGACAAGCATCGTCCATGAGCAATCGTGCCGACAAATTAACCGACATTCGCAAGCTGCGACCCGATTGCAACCATATCTTGAGCTGTCCGAGCGCCTCATCAAGCACCCATAGCGTCAGTGGCCGAATTACATCAGAAAGTTCTGCCAGCGGAATAAACTGTGATGGCGGAAGCAGCCCGAGAATCGGATGACGCCAACGTACCAGCGCCTCGAAGCCAGAAGGCGAAGGTATCGCAAGATTCATGCGTGGCTGGTAGTGCAATTCAAGCTGGCCACCGCGCACAGCCTCTCCCAACTGGCTCATCAATGTAAGTCGTTTTGGGGAGTATGGATCTTCGGATACGTTGTACAACGCATGTCCGCCACCCTGCCGCTTGGCAACGTACATGGCAATATCGGCGCACCGCAGCAAATCCGAGGCGCTCTTGCCGTGCTGTGGATGAAGAGCAACGCCAATACTGGCCCCAACCTCAAGACGGTAGCCTTCAATATCGAATGGTGCGGTTACCGCCAGTAAAACGCGCGAAGCAACCTGTGTCGCGATCTGTGGGCCATCCATGTTCCCGAGCCATATCCCAAACTCATCGCCACCGAGTCGGGCAACTTGACTGTGACACATGGTGTTGGCGTCGTTCTCGTGGGCGAGCCGTTCAGCAATTTTGACCAGCATGGAATCACCGACAGTGTGGCCCAGCGTATCGTTGATTTCCTTGAAGCGATCAAGATCGAGCAGCAGTAGCGCGCCGCGCGTGCTCTCCTCGCCACCGTGGCCACCCTGAATCGCAATTTCAATTTTCTTCTCAAGCGATGCCCGGTTTTGCAATCCGGTCAGGTGGTCGTGGGTTGCCCGATACTCGAGCGCAGCGAGTTGTTTGCGACGTTCCAGTTCTGCGGAAGCACGACTGGCAAAAATCCGCAACAACTGGATCGCCAGATCAATTTGCTGCAGTGGTGCCGAGAACTGTGCCGCGATCAGACCAAGTGTTTGCCCGTTGGAATCAATAAGTGGTGCCCCTACATACGCCTGCACGCCCAACTTTGCGAGAGTCAAATCGCGCGGAAATAGCGTCGCTACGTCGCGGGGATAAGCGCAAACCCCGCGTTGAAGGATGGCTTCACACGGCGTGCCCTCCAACGGATAAGTGAAATTTTCTGCAGGACCGTAACGCATTTGAACCGCGATGACGCGAACCTGCGTGATATCGCTCTGATCGATTTCACCGATGAAGGCCATGTCCGAGCCGAGTGCCTGAGACAGTCGTTCGGCGAGCGCGCTGAAAAATGATTCCCCCGCCGCCGACGCGACCGCCTGCGCAATCTCAAACAACATGCGCTCTTGTCGCTTGCTGTTGGTGATGTCGCGGGCAACCGAAAGTAGGCAGTCCTGACCATCAAAAACGATGCGCTTGCTCGAGATCAGAACGGTGCGAAGGTCCCCGGACTTAAGGCGCATTTCAGCCTCCATACTGCAAAGCTGGCCGTCAGACGCACCGCGACCGAGCCACTGCTGGCGAATGCCAACATCAACCCACATACCGCTTTCCCATGAGGTCCGCCCGATAACATCTTCGCGCTGGTAGCCGGAGCGCGCCACGAATGCATCGCTCAACTCCAGCAAAATGCCATCGGAAAGGCGCGTAATCACCAAACTCTCCGGACTCAGGCGAAACACCTGCGCAAACTTTTCCTCGGAAGCCATCGCCAATAGTTGTGCGGCCCGACGAAATTCGTTTTCGATTCCCAGCGCTACCAAATCGGCAATGGAGCCAACAAACTGCATTTCATCCGGCGTCCAATCACGATGTGCGTCTACCGATTCGACACAGACGACACCTTGCCTTTCTCCGTCGTGCCAAATGGCGGAATCAAGCATTGAGCGAATCCCTTGGGGCCGCAGATAATCAACAGTGAGTTCGCTGGTGCGCGGATCGACTTCAGCATCTGCTGCAGCGATTACCCGATTCATGCGCAACGCTTCAAAGTAGGCTGGATAGGCTGTCGCGCTCAATTCCGCGCCACTAAAATGAGCACTCGTATCGGCCCAAAAAAGGTCAACTGAGCGGATCGAGTCGCCGGAAGGATTCAACCGCCAGATAGACACGCGGCCAACGTTTAGTGTTTGCGCAGTGACTTCGGTGAGCCTTGCGTAGATCTCCGGCAACTCCCGCGCGAGAATGGCACTGCGCATGATCTCCAGCAACGCTGCCTGTTGCCGCTGAACACGGGCAGCAACAGTCGAAAGCTGCGCGGCTTCCTGCGACACCTGAATTGGCACGGGACCAGCAGAGTGTGCGACGGCTAATTTCAGGGGGTTGCTCATTTTTCGCGACGGTTATGGCAGAAGATACTCTGCAAGAATTCTGCGCTACGCCGTATTAAAAGTCTATGCCGCACTTAAGAATTGGCAGATGCAAGTCAATATGCCTACGCGTCCATCAGCGAGAGCAATCATTATGCTGTCTTGTGTAACGTAAAATGACTGTGTCGCTTCCAACATTCACCATCAACTAGCCCATCGTGCTTTACCCCATCGCCCGCTCCGCCCTGTTTGCCCTTGACCCCGAGGTTGCGCACCACGTGGCGCTTCATTCGCTAAACAATCTCCACAAACTGCATTTGTCCGGGCTCATTGGCAAACGTCTATCCTCACCGCGTGAAGTAATGGGGCTTAGTTTTGATAACCCGGTCGGACTCGCGGCCGGCCTGGACAAAAACGGTGAATACATTGATGCAATGGCTGCAATGGGATTCGGTTTCATCGAAGTAGGCACCGTGACACCGCGCCCGCAGCCAGGCAACCCCAAGCCGCGCATGTTTCGATTGACCGATCACGAGGCACTCATCAACCGGCTTGGATTCAACAATCAGGGCTTGGATGCATTCGTGGCCAACGTCAAACGTGCGTCATACAAGGGTGTATTAGGCCTCAACATCGGCAAAAATGCAGACACGCCAATCGACAAAGCAGTCGATGATTATGTGACCTGTCTGCGAGGCGTATACCCCTTTGCGAGCTACGTGACGGTCAATATTTCCTCCCCGAACACGAAAGGCCTGCGAGATTTACAAGCCGCCGAACAACTTGAAAAATTGCTATCCACATTGAAGGCGGAGCAGACGCGCCTTGAAAAGAAACACAAGAAACATGTACCGCTAGCGTTAAAAATCGCGCCTGATCTCGATTTGAAATCGATCAAGGAAATTGCCAACCTGACCATTGGGAATAATTTTGAGGCGATCATCGCCACCAACACCACCGTTTCACGAGACGCCATACGTGGGCATGCGTTGGCAGGTGAAGCTGGTGGTCTCTCCGGCCGGCCTTTGTTCTCGCCTTCCACAGAAGTTTTGCGCGAGCTTGCAAAGACGGTAAAAGGCCGAATCCCGATTATCGGCGTTGGCGGAATTCTCTCAGGGGCGGATGCGAAAGCGAAAATAAATGCGGGCGCGTCCCTCGTGCAAATTTATACCGGCTTCATCTACAAAGGCCCTGATTTGATCCGCGACGCGGTCAAGGCCATTGCCGGAAAATAGCGAATGCTGATCGGTCTTCCGCGCGAAATCAAGGATGGTGAGCGCCGTGTTGCGCTCACACCTGATGCCGTTGCCGCACTGCATGCACGTGGGCACGTGGTGCGTGTGCATGCCGGGGCCGGGCTAGGCGCGGGCTTTCCCGACGCAGATTACGCCGCCGCAGGTGCCGCCATCGTGAGCAACGCGGCAGCCACTTTTGACGTCGATCTGGTGGTGAAGGTAAAAGAAATTCAAACCGGTGAATGGAATCATCTCCGGCCAGATAGCATGCTTTTTTCATTCCTGCATTTGGGCGGCGACCACAGCATGGCAAACGCACTGCTGGCGCGTCGGGTCACAGGGATAGCGTTTGAGACGGTCGAAGATGCATCGCGTCGTCTTGCGATTCTGGGCCCGATGTCGGTCATTGCGGGCGAAATGGCGATCCAGATCGGTGCAAATTTACTGATGGCCCACAACGGCGGACGTGGCGTGGCCATTGGCGATGCGCGCATCGTAATCGTCGGTGCTGGCAATGCTGGCGCAGCCGCAGCATCGACCGCGCTGGCCTTGGGGGCCGACGTCACGGTGTTGGGGCGGGTCGGTCAAAAGCTTGCCTTGCTCGCACATAAACTTGGTTCAAGCGCACGAACAATTGCCATCAATCCCGACGCACTGATGACCGCACTCAAGGGTGCCGACCTTGTCATTGGTGCTGTCAATATTCCCGGCAGCGCCACACCCAAACTTCTTACG
>JANNRY010000509.1:0-1679 GCA_031401935.1 Betaproteobacteria bacterium
ACAATCGACGCTGACCCCTTTGATTTCCTTTGATTTCTTCCACGTTGTTGCGCTCTCTCTCGATCTTGCGCTTTATGTTTTCCGGGATGCGAGGATCGGCAAGATATTGCTCGAGCTCTGAAATGACAGCGGATTTGTCGCCTGCGTTCTTGATGATCATGAGTTGGGCAGCGTAGTGACTGATGACTCGTTGTATTCAGCTATGGCCGCAAATGCGGATGAGATTGCATTTTGGTAATGGTTGCAAATAACTTAGCGGCTGAGCATAATTCTCCGAACGTCTTCCTTTCGAAGCGTTGGGTGTTCTCTTAGAGACGCCTGTTTTGCCAAGTCGGCGATCGCTGCTTGGTTCCCTGCAATGCACCAGATACGGGCTTGAGGGGTTTCCTAAATAACGGAGGCCATCATGCCCACACAAATCCAAAAGTCTCGTCTTTTCGCGTTCAAACAGCAGCAGGGCCGCTGCTATTACTGTCACGCGCCGATGTGGACGGACGGTATAGAAACCTTCGCGCGAGTTCATCAAATGAAACAGCGACGGGCTAGGCATTTTCAATGCACGGGCGAGCATTTTTGCGCTCGTCAGAATGGCGGAGATGAATCACGCGAAAACATCGCGGCAGCATGTCGCTATTGCAACTCACGACGTCACTATAGAAAGCGTCCATTGTCGCCTAGGGATTATAAGGATTTTGTACGACGCAGGCTGCGCGCAGGCGGTTGGCATGGTTGGTTGGTAGAGCATTAGAGGGGCCGAACGATGCCATGAGGGTCAGACAGCATTTCGCTATTCTTATAGATCGCCATCCGGTGGGCCTTTCCAGCGGTTTTCGGCCTGGAGTCCGCACCAGTGCTAGTGGTTTGTGGTGAGAATTGTCCGCGCGTCACCGTCCCTCCGTCTCTCGCCCAAACCCTTCCAGCTTCCGCGAAAACTCCCTCGCCACCACCGGCTTTGAACAGCACCAGCAGAAATGTTTTCCATCGCCGCGCCCCCAGATAAATCTGCATACCCGCGCCGTCAGTTGGCCGCTTCGGCACGACAAAGCCTCGCCGCCCAGCCGCCAACGTAAAATGCGTTTCCGATTTGAAATTCCCCATGACTTCCGCCACCTCAAAAAAATCTCCGTCAGTTGCCGATGAACCCGCGCCGCAGCCCAGCAGCACGATGGCGCTCGCCGACCAGCCCGCGCCCATCCTCACGCCCGCACAACGCACCTTCAAACGCTTGATCGAAGAGATCGAGAAAATCGAAAATCGGCAGCAGGAGCTCGGCGGAATGCTGGACACATTCCGCTCATTGTTCGCGGCCAAGCTGCATCCGCTGCAGGACGAGCGCGACACGATTCATCGCGCGGTGGTGCTGTACCTTGATGCCCAGCTGTTGCGCGATGGTTGGTCCGAGTTTGACCGCAGCACCATGCGCCAGGTGCTTTGCAAAATGGCGGAGTTGCTGTTTGGTGGCAAGTATCACGATGAGATGGAGGGGCTGTTCGACCGGCACAGCGAGGTCTCGCTCGCGGACCGGAACGCTGAGCAGAAGCGCGAATTGGCGGAGGATCTTGAGGCCGCGTTTGGCGTGGAGTTGAAGGCGGTGGCGGATAGCGGGCAGACGCCGGAGGAGCTGTTGCGGGAAGCGCTGCGGCAACTGGAAGCGGACGAAGCCGCGGGCGCGCAGGCGG
>JANNRY010000510.1:0-3032 GCA_031401935.1 Betaproteobacteria bacterium
AGTGCCATGTGAACGTTGTGATCGGTGCTGAGCATTTGTGCCGAAAACAGCGCGGCCAGAATCGGTACCAGCGTCATCCCGCCACCGATACCGAGCAGCCCCGCAAGAAAACCCACCACCGCGCCGGTGAGGGCATATGTCATCAACCAGATCATTTCGCAATTGTATTGTTTTGTGGCGCATGCGCACACGAACGTAGTCAGGCCTCGCTCAGCCTGCTGCGCTAAGGTAAAATTGATGCTTCGCCATCGCGCATAGACTTCCCTCGTAAAACGTCATGAATCTCACCACCGTTTCCGGCATACGTCAGGCTTTTATCGATTTTTTCGTCTCCAAGGGCCACACCCACGTGGCCTCAAGCTCGCTGGTACCGGGCGACGATCCGACACTCCTTTTTACCAACGCCGGCATGAACCAGTTCAAGGATTGCTTCCTTGGCAAAGAAAAACGCGCCTATGTTCGTGCGGTAACTTCGCAACGTTGTGTGCGTGCGGGTGGCAAACATAATGATCTGGAAAACGTCGGCTACACCGCGCGCCATCATACGTTTTTCGACATGCTCGGCAACTTCAGTTTTGGCGATTATTTCAAGCATGATGCGATCAAATTTGCGTGGGAATTGTTGACCGTAACGTACAAGCTGCCAAAGGAAAAATTGCTCGTCACCGTTTACGCTGACGACGACGAGGCCTACGACATCTGGGCCAATGAAATCGGCGTGCCCAAAGATCGCATCGTACGCATCGGTGACAACAAGGGCGCGAAATACGCGTCCGACAATTTCTGGATGATGGGCGATACCGGCCCCTGTGGCCCGTGCTCGGAAATTTTCTACGACCACGGCGCACATATTGCCGGCGGCCCACCTGGCTCGCCCGATGAAGATGGTGACCGCTATATCGAAATCTGGAATTTGGTGTTTATGCAGTACAACCGCGAAGTCGCAGATGGGCCGATGATCCCGCTGCCAAAGCCATCAGTGGATACCGGCATGGGGCTGGAGCGCCTGTCGGCTGTGTTGCAGCACGTACATGCCAATTACGAGATTGATCTGTTTCAGGCACTAATCACGGCCGCTGCGCGTGAAACCAACGTGGTTGATTTAGCCAACCCGAGTCTGCGGGTGATTGCCGACCACATCCGCGCATGTTCATTCCTGGTTTGCGATGGCGTGATGCCGGAAAATGCCGGGCGTGGTTATGTGTTGCGACGTATCGCGCGGCGTGCGATGCGCCACGGTTACAAGCTTGGCCAGAAGCAGCCGTTCTTTTACAAGCTGGTTGACGATCTTGCCAAAGTGATGGGCGATGCTTTTCCTGAAATCGAGCAATCCAAGGAGCGCGTCAAGGCAGTCTTGAAGCAGGAAGAGGTGCGTTTCGGTGAAACGCTCGAGAAAGGCATGGACATTCTTGATGCGGCACTAGTTGGCAACACCGGGAAACTCGATGGTGACACCGCATTCAAGCTGTCCGACACCTACGGTTTCCCAATTGATCTCACCGCCGACATCGGTCGTGAACGCGGCTTTGAAGTTGATATGGTGGGCTTCGACAAAGCGATGGCCGCGCAGCAGGAGCGTTCGCGTGCAGGCTCCAAATTCAAATTGGGTGCAGCGCTTGAGTACAGCGGTGCCAAGACGCAATTTCTGGGTTATGACTCGTTGTCAGAATCAGGGCGTGTGCTTGCGTTGTATCGCGAAGGGGTACCAGTAAACAGTATTGCGGCTGACGAAGATGCCATCGTGGTTCTTGATAAAACACCGTTTTACGCCGAATCGGGCGGACAGGCAGGCGACACGGGTGAACTGACCACGGGTGCAACCTGCCTGACGCTGTTCAAGGTACAGGACACGCAAAAAATCCAGTCCGATGTATTCGGCCACTACGGCACATTAACCACTGGCGAGTTGGCCGTTGGCGATATGGTGGCGGCTGACGTTGATCGTCATATTCGCAACCGCAATATGCGCCATCATTCAGTCACGCACCTGATGCACAAAGCGCTTCGCGATGTGCTTGGCACGCATGTGCAGCAGAAAGGCTCATTGGTTGATGCCGACAAAACGCGCTTTGACTTCGCGCATAGCGCGCCGATGACCGCCGCTGAAATTGCCCGTGTGGAAAGTATTGTGAACGCTGAAATCCTCGACAACGCGGCGACGCAGGCGCGCGTGATGGATCTCGAATCGGCACAAAAAACCGGTGCCATGATGCTGTTCGGCGAGAAATATGGTGACGAAGTTCGGGTGCTCGAAATTGGTTCATCGAAAGAGCTTTGCGGTGGCACGCATGTGACACGCACAGGTGACATTGGACTTTTCAAAATCATCTCTGAAGGTGGCGTGGCGGCCGGTGTGCGACGTGTAGAAGCCGTTGCGGGTTCGGTCGCATTCGATTACGTTCAGTCGCTGGATCGTCGACTTTCACACGCCGCAGATTTGCTGAAATCGCAGCCTGCCGATGTGGAGAGCAAGATTTCGGCTTTACTTGAGAACGTCAAAGTGCTTGAAAAGCAGTTGGGTGCGCTGAAATCAAAGCTGGCCGCGTCACAGGGCGATGAGTTGATGGCGCAGGCGGTGGACATCAACGGCGTCAAAGTGCTGGCGATCAAACTGGATGGCACCGACGCCAAAACACTGCGCGAGACGATGGATCAGCTAAAGAACAAATTGAAATCAGCCGTGATCGTGCTCGCGGTTCTGGTCCTGAACCAGGCTACCGACCTGATCGGAACCCTGGAGCGGCGTTTCTACGACTTTGCAAGCACCAGCACTTCGCGCCAACCCTCCGAGCGCATCGCCGTCATTGCCATCGACGATCAGAGCATCGCGAATATCGGCCGGTGGCCCTGGCCGCGTGACGTTCATGCCAAGCTGATCGATCAGCTTGCCGCAGCCAAAGCCAAGACGATCGTCAGCACCGTCTTCTTTTTCGAGCCGCAGGTGGACCGGGGTCTGGAGTTCATCCGCAAGATGAAGGGTCTGCTGCAGGTGCCGGCGGAACAGGGTACTGCCCAGGCGGCGACTGCTGACC
>JANNRY010000511.1:0-15556 GCA_031401935.1 Betaproteobacteria bacterium
GCGGACGGGATCGCCCTCCGGCAATGAAATCGCACGCTCGAAGTAGAACTCCCCGAGGGCCGTAATCGGGGTCTCGAGAAATTGCGCCACGGGGTGCGTACGTGCGCTCATCTCGAACGCTTGATCAGCGAACCGGCTCGCCTCTGCCAGGTTTCCCTGCCGCCAGAAGACCCATGCGAGCGTGGCATGACCGAGGATACGGTCGGCTACCAAGAGCCCGGCCTCGTTCTCCAGCAACGTCGCCAGTTCGAAACCGAGAGCTTCCTCGGGCGGATCTTTGCGCACCATGCCATGGCTCCAGATTTGCCGACTCAGGCCCCAAACGATGCCCTGCGCGGAACTATGGCGACGGGATACCGTAACCAGTTCCTGAGAAAGCGTGAGCGAGTGTTCAAACTCACCTTTCCGAACCAGCACGTTCAGCAACGAGAAATTACTCTCCATCCACCGCCGACGCTCGCCAATCGCGGATGCGATCTTGCATGCGTTCGATGCGTCTTTCTCAGCATCCTCCCAGGCGCCGACAGCAGCCCAATAGATACTGCGAATGAAGTCGACGTAGGCCGTGCACGGCGGCTCATCGACCCGTGTCGCCGTTTCGCGCGCGATTTGAACGTGCCTGCGGGCTTCCGCGTGCATCCCAAGTACGCCGGATACGACGGCCACGTTGGCGTGAGCGCGCGCAAGTTCCGGACAAGGACCTACCATTTCAGCGAGGTTGAGTGACTTGAGCGCCGCGTAGATTCCGCGCGGTTTCTGGTTGTCGAGATAGCAGATTTCCGCGAGACGTTCATAGGCGCGCGCGGCCTCCAGCGCTTGGCGCGCAGCGGGGCCGACAGGCCGTACTCCCACAGGGAACGCCCGTCGCCAGAACTGCCGGGAAATCTCCCAGGCGCAGCCGATGCCCGCCGCAAAGCCCCCCGGCAGCGGCTGGCGGAGGAGACGCAGCGACCGCTGAAAATGTTGCAGACTGCCTGCGATGTCGCTCAAGCTGTAGCTCGCCTCGCCCAGCTGCCGGTGCCAACAGGCGCGGCGAAAATCATCGACCTGATCTGGTGCCCGCAGGGAGAGAACGAGCGCCTGTTCGAGAAAACGAATGACCTCCTCATTGGCAAAATTTCGCAGCGCCTCCTCCGCTGACTTCTCGAGATAATCGAGCGCCTTGGGCAGATCGTCGGCGCTGCTCCAGTGTCGGGCCAATAGCGGATAGTAGGTCGCAAGGTTGTCACGATGCGTATCTTCATACCACGCCGCCACGGCGCGATGCAGCGCGCAGCGTTGCGTGGACGGCATCAGGTTGTAGGCCACCTCCTGGGTGATCATGTGCCGGAAAATCTGCGTGGGGTCGGGATCGGGCGCATCGGGCACCGTCAGGTTGCTCTTCACGAGAGTATCGAGGTCTTGGGCGAGCGCCTGCGACTCGGCTTCCACTGGGAACACCTCGCTGAGCACCCGGCACGAAAAGGTGCGGCCAATCACGCTGGCAACCTTGAGGGTGAGCTGGATTCGCGGCGTAAGGCGATCAATGCGGCTGGTCACCACGCCTTGAACCGTATCCGGAAACTGTTGCGATGAAAGATCACGCCCGGGCGTTACCACGCACTCGCCGTCGATCACCGTGATCACGCCCGCATCCCGAAGCGCAAACGCGAGTTCCTCGAGGTAGAACGGGTGCCCCTGTGCCTTTGCCCGGATCGGATCGGCGACGGCTGTCGGGATACTGCGCACCCCAAGCCGCCGGCAGATAAGGGCGAGCGAGTCATCGCTACCGAGGGACTCAAGCACAAAGTGGGTCGTGCCCGGCTCGGCCATGAATTGCGTGAACTGGCGTGGCAGCGGATGCGCCAGCGGGCGTGTGACCACGATGAGCAGCAGCGACTTGATCGCCTGCGAGACCTGCCTCGCCAACGCCCACGACGCGGAATCCAGCCAGTGGCAGTCTTCGATGACGACTACCGTCGATTGTTCCGCGGCGGTCTGCGCGAGCAGCCTCACGAGCAAGTCGCTGGTGCTGGTGAGGCGCGCCTCCTGCGTCATGTGCGCGGTGGTTTCGTTATCGGCGAGATTCTCGCCGAGCACCACGCCGAGCAGTGGCGAGTATTTCCATAATCCGGGATCGAACGGAAGTGCGCGCGCAACGGCGTCCGCCACCTGCACCGGATTGTCGATGCCGAGAAGATCGCGGTAAACGTTGCGCCAGGCGAAGTAGGAAGTCGAGCGCTCGATCGCGTCCGCAGCGGCCACCCTGGCGCGCAAGCCGTGTAATTGCGCCATCTCGACGATCCCTGCGACGAAGCGTGATTTCCCAATCCCGGCTTCGCCCTCGACGACGATCACGCCCCCCTCAGCCTTTGTGGCGAGAAGGGCGAGGTGGTCATCCACAATACGCTGTTCCGCCACCCGCCCGATCATGGGCAGTCGGCCAACGCGACGCGCTTGCGGCGGTGCCTCACCGAGGGGACGGAAAATGGGAATGGCCAGCGCTTTTCCTTTCACCAATATCGGTTCGAGTGTCTCAAAGCGCAGGCGGGTCGCCGACGCCTTCCGCGTGGCATCGTCACAAAGAATGCCGCCGTGCGCGGCCTGCATCAGCCGGGCAGAGAGATTCACAACGTCGCCGATGATCGTGTATTCGCAGCGCCGCTCGCTGCCAATGGTGCCGCAGAAGACCCGTCCGCTTGTGATCCCGATCGACCCGCCCCAGCCCAGCTTGTCCAGTCGTGTGCGCAGCTCCAGTGCCGCCCGGACGCCGCGCTCTGCGTCGTCTTCGTGCGCAAACGGCGGAAGTCCAAACGCCGCCACGAGCGTCACGCCCTTTTCGTCGATGCTGAGCTTGTTCACGCTCCCTTCGAAACGATACAGACCGTCCTGCAAGGAGCGCATCGCGCGCTGCATCGTCTCGAGCGGCGTATCGGCCCGCACGTCCGGGAGGTTGACGAAGAGGACCGTGATTCGGCGCATCTCTCCCAGCCATGCGCCCTGACCGGCAGCGAGTCGCGGGTGGATGCTCGCAGGAATGTAGGCGAGGAGCCGTTCGGCGACATCATCTGCTGGCACCGGGATCGCCAGCGCCGTCGCGACGTGAGGTGCTCGCGCCGCATCCACACAGGTTCCGTCAGTGGCCTCGGTACCGGCGAATCCGCTGCGCAAGAACGCAGAGGCGTTGATGCCGGCGGTCACGTTGTTTGGCTCCGCGCGCGTGGCGGCGCGGGTGACTTCGTTTAGGGCCGGACCGTAGACCACGTATTCCCACCTTCCGAGGATCCCACCAATCGTGGCCGCATCGGTTTCTCCCGCCCCGATGCCGAGACGAAGTGCAAGGGTGCCTCCGTCCTCCAGCGCGAAACCGCGCAGCGCATCACGCGCGACCAATGCGCAATGTGCTGCCGCCTCAACCCGGCGCGCGAGCGCGGACTGGTCTGACGCCGGCCAGACCGCAAGCAGCGCGTCTCCGGCGAACTTCACGACATCACCCCCGTGCGCATGAATGATCTCGATAAGGTGCCCAAAGTAGGTGTTCAGGATGCGTGTCAGATCTTCTACGCCTCGCTCTCCGCGCACTGCGAGACGCTCGCTCAGAGCGGTAAATCCAGAGATATCCGCGAACAGCAACGCGGCGGGAAAACGATTGTGGATCGCCTCCGTTGGTGGACGCAGATTGCCGACAGAACTCTCAAGGACGCTGGCGGGAACGAAGCGGGCAAGCCTGCTGGCGGGCGCATGGTCTGAATTCAAGATGAGCAATCGGAAACTGGATTCAGGAGAGGAGATTTAAGCGGACGAGTCGTCATATCGCGCACGCCATCCTCGCCCAACTCTCGTACTTGCAAGTCGTGACGCAAGCCGTGCGCGAAGAAACAAAACGTGAGAGGCGAGCCATCGCATCAGAGGCGCAATTGTCCGTATAAATGAGGAACCTGGGAGGCACGCTTTTTTGAAGCCGCGACGCTCTGTTCCAATCGATGCACCTATATTATGTTGAAATTTATCGGCAATATTTAGCGATCAACAGGGTTAGCGCACACGTGCAGTTTTGGCACCGTGACCAATTGAAAACCCAGATGCGAACGCCGTTTGAGAATACCACACGCAATACGGCGAGCAAGCCGTGGTGCCTGTAGGTTAAGGCATTGGTGGCCTCGGAAAACTCTAGCACTGGCGAGGCGTTTGGCGAATAAATGCTCTTCAAGGCGCGCCGGTGCTAGAGTTTGGCGATATTGGCACCGAGCTAAGAAAAGTACCGCGCGGCGTTGCTGCACAATATTGGCTTATACGGCCTAACTCTTGTCCACATTTGAAGTCACCAACAAGTAGCAGCTCAACGCGCTCGCCACCGCACAAATCGCCCAGAGAATAAAAAACCCAAGCGTGTACACCGCCGTGCGGCTTGCATGCAGCGTTTGGCCGAGCACAACGAGTTCGGTCGGATCGACCAGCGTGAAAAGTATGCCCACGCCCATTCCTGCCGCGATAAAAGACGGCCACAGCACCCACATCAGGTATCTGGTCATGTGCGTGCTCCCTGGCTGTTCGGGTTTATGGCTGTTTGCCTAGCTGAACGCTCTTCTCGCCGGCGTTCCAGTCGCCGGTAAGGCGCCACGTACGCGCTTCATCTTCGAGCGTCATGCTCCAGCGCGAGGCATCGATTGGTGGCATTGCCGCCGTATAGCTGTTGTCCGCCACGCGACGCAGGAGGATTTCGCGGTCAAATCCGGCGCGCGTTGGGTGATGCAGGGTGAGCTTCAATGCGCCCGCCGCCGGCAAGGCCTCTTCAAACCTGAGTGCGACCTGGCCGTTTGCGTTCAGATCGAGCTGTGCGCGATAGCCCAGCGATCGCGCCTGTGCATCACGCGTGAGGGTCATGTTGATGGCTTTGCCCTGTTTGTAATAATCATCGGCGACCAAGCCGTCGGAGCTCTGTATGGCAAACGCCAGCGTCACGAATCCTGCGACGACGACAATCGCCGGGCCTGCCATCAGCAGCCAGGGCCACGGTTCGCGATACCACGGGGTTGCTACAGCAGTGTTAGCAGTACTCATGGTGACTCCTCAGCGTTTAAAGAAAATGGATTTCTCGTGCAGCGAAAAATCATCTGCGCCGTCGGCCGCATCCAGCGGCAGGATGTGAAACACAATGCGGTTGGAACCTTTTTGCACCTTCTCGGCAGGCGCGCGCAAATTGACGGTGAACATTTGCGTGGACGTTGCGCCGATTTCTATGGGTATCGTCACGCCGCCAACCTTAAGCTCCTCGATGCCGGATGCCGTGATGACAAGCTTGCGCGGCCGTTCCTGCGTATTCATGATCTGCAGTCGGTAGACGTTTTCGATCAGCCCGTCGGCGACTTCGCGCGACAGGGTATTGCGATCCCGGATCACGTCAACCTTGACCGGGTCGCGATAGTAAAGGCTGACAGCGGCCGCAATGATGATTGCCCACAGCACGACGGTATAGAGCAGTACGCGCGGGCGAAACACCCGCCGCACCATTTCCTTCCAGCCTAAGTGCTGGCTGACACCATTGAGTGAGGCATAGCGAATCAACCCGGGCGGATAGCCCATTTTGTCCATCACCTGGTTGCAGCCGTCTATGCATGCCGTGCAGCCGATACATTCGTATTGCTGACCTTGACGGATATCGATGCCGGTCGGGCAGACATGCACGCAGATTTCGCAGTCCACGCAATCGCCGAGTCCCAGCGCCTTGGTGTCCGCTTTTTTGGAGCGCGAACCGCGCGGTTCGCCACGCTCTTCGTCGTAGGCGACCACGAGCGTGTCGCGGTCGAACATCACGCCCTGAAAACGCGCGTAAGGACACATGTATTTGCATACCTGCTCGCGCATCCAGCCCGCGTTACCGTAGGTGGCCAAGCCGTAAAAGAACAACCAGAACATCTCCCATGGGCCGAGTGTCCAGGTGATGACCTCGCGGCCGAGGTCGGCAATGGCCGTGAAATAACCGACGAAGGTAAAACCCGTCCATAAAGAGAGGGCGATCCACACCGCATGCTTGGCTGACTTCAGCGCCACTTTGCGCGTGGACAATCCACTGTTATCGAGGCGCATCTGTGCGACGCGGTCACCCTCAATCACGCGCTCGACCCACAGGAAAATCTCCGTGTACACCGTCTGTGGGCAGGCATATCCGCACCACAAACGCCCGGCCACGGCGGTAAACAGGAATAGCGAATACGCGCAGATGAGCAGCAGGATGGCGAGATAAATAAAATCCTGTGGCCAGAAAACAATACCGAAAATATAGAACTTGCGCGCAGCGAGATCGAACAGCACGGCTTGCCGCCCGTTCCAGGACAGCCACGGCGACACGTAGAACACCAACTGCGTCACCCACACCAGTGCCCAGCGCCATTTGGCAAACCACCCGCTTACTGCGCGCGGATAGATTTTCTTGCGAACCTCATAAAGCGCCTGCTCCTGTTCGAAATCAGGGGCGGCGTGTATCGGGATGACTTTGGAGCGGGTGGCCAACGGGTACGCTTATTTCGCGGGTGCGGAAACAGCGGCGGGCACGGCGGCGACTGGTGCGGGCTCGCCACCGCCCAGACTGTAAACGTAGGCGGCGAGCAAATGGATTTTTGCCTCACCCAGCCGTTCCTTTTGCGCGGGCATCATATTATTGCGACCGTTTCGGATTGTCTCAGCGATAGTTTCTTCCGAACTGCCATAAAGCCATATCGCGTCGGTCAGATTGGGCGAGCCCATAGCCGGATTACCCTTGGCCTCTGCGCCATGGCACGCAGCACAAATCGCGAACTTCGCCTTGCCCGCTTCGGCCAGTTTGGCATCATGTTTCAAGCCCGATAACGAACGAACGTAGTTGGCCACTTCCTTGATGCCGGGCTCACCGCCAATGGCGGCACCGAGCGCAGGCATTACGCCATTGCGGCCACCAAGGATGGAAGTTTCAATGGTTGCCGGATCGCCGCCATAGAGCCAATCCTTGTCGCGCAGACTGGGAAAGCCTTTGGCACCGCCCGCGTCGGAACCGTGGCACTGCGCACAATCGTTAAGGAACAGGCGCTGCCCCATGGCATTGGCTTTCGGGTCTTTTGCGAGCGTCGCGATATCGACCTTGAGGTATTTATCGAATAGCGGCCCGTACTCGGCATTCGCCTGCTTGATCTCCGCTTCGTATTCGTTGGTCGATGTCCAGTTGAACGTGCCACGGAAACTGCCCAAGCCCGGATACACCACCAGATAGCCCAGCGAAAATACGATAGTGATGTAGAACAGCCACGCCCACCAGCGGGGAAGCGGATTGTTGTACTCCGTGAGGTCGCCGTCCCAGACATGGCCGTGCAACTCGACTTTTTCCCCTTTGGCCGGGCGTGTCTTGCTTTGCGAATACAGCAGCAGCCCGCAGGCGAAGATGCTGATCAAAGAAATGATGGCGATGTACCAATGCCAGAAGCCGGACGTGAAATCGCTCATACGCGGCCCCCGATGCTTTTGTCGCCGACGGCACGATGACGCATTGCCGCAATTTCGCCGGGCAACTCCGGGTCGATGAAAGGCAGGTTGGCGGCTTGATCAAAACGCGCGCGTTGACGGCTGCTGTAAGCCCAGTAAACGATGCCGATAAATACGATAAACGACAACGAGGTGATGATGGTGCGCAGATCGCTGAGTGTCAGTGTGTCCATGGTCATTTCACATTCTTGAGTGCGGTGCCGAGTACTTGCAGATAGGCAATCAATGCATCCTCTTCGGTCTTGCCCTTGACTTCATCGGCAGCCTTGGCGATTTCATCTTTCGTGTAGGGAACACCGACGCGTGAAAGCGCCGTCATGCGCGGTGCGCGTTCGCTCGGGTCGAGCAGCGTCTTTTCCAGCCACGGATACGCGGGCATATTCGATTCCGGTACCAGGTCACGTGGTTGGCGCAGGTGCAGACGATGCCAGTCATCGTTGTAGCGTCCGCCGACACGATGCAGGTCCGGCCCGGTGCGCTTGCTGCCCCACTGGAACGGATGGTCATAGACAAATTCGCCAGCAACCGAATAGTGTCCATAGCGCTCTGTTTCCGCGCGGAACGGTCGGATCATTTGCGAATGGCAGTTGTAGCAGCCTTCGCGCTGGTAGATGTCACGCCCAGCCAGTTGCAGCGCCGTATAGGGTTTCAATCCGGCCACTGGTTCGGTCAGCGATTTCTGGAAGAACAGCGGGACGATTTCCACCATACCACCGACGCTGATGACGAGCACGACCAACAGCACCATCCAGCCGATATTTTTTTCGAGTGATTCATGACTGAATTTCATCGCTCAGACTCCTTGCGGGACGGCTGCGCCATCGCTGATGGCACCGTGGCTATCGTTGCCGACGGCGGTAATCGGCGCGTCGTAGGCCTTGCCCATCGCGACCGTCTTCCAGGTGTTGTAAGCCATGATCAGCATGCCGCTGAAGAACATGGCACCACCGATGAGCCGGATGGTCCAGTACGGATAGCTTGCCTTCACACTTTCCACGAAGCTGTAGGTGAGCGTGCCGTCTGAATTGACCGCGCGCCACATCAGGCCTTGCATCACGCCGGCGATCCACATCGAGGAGATGTAAAGGACGATGCCAAGCGTAGCAATCCAGAAATGCAGTGTGATCAGCCTGATGCTGTACATTTCGGCACGGCCCCACAGTCGCGGGATGAGATAGTACATCGCACCGATGGTGATAAATGCCACCCAGCCCAGCGCGCCGGAGTGCACGTGGCCGACGGTCCAGTCGGTGTAGTGCGAAAGTGCGTTGACCGTCTTGATCGCCATCATCGGGCCTTCAAACGTAGACATGCCATAAAACGATAGCGACACGACAAGAAACTTCAGGATCGGGTCTTCGCGCAGCTTGTGCCACGCACCCGAGAGCGTCATGATGCCGTTGATCATGCCGCCCCAGCTCGGTGCGAGCAGGATCAGCGAGAACAACATGCCCAGCGATTGCGCCCAATCGGGCAGCGCCGTGTAGTGGAGGTGATGCGGGCCTGCCCACATGTAAGTGAAGATCAGGGCCCAGAAATGAACGACCGACAACCGATATGAATAGATTGGTCGCCCTGCTTGCTTGGGCACGAAGTAATACATGATTCCAAGAAAGCCCGCCGTCAGGAAAAATCCCACCGCATTGTGGCCGTACCACCACTGCACCATTGCATCCTGCACGCCTGCGAAGGCGGAATAGGATTTCCAGAAGCTCGCGGGGACTTCTGCGCTATTGACCACATGCAATATCGCGACCGTAATAATGAACGCGCCGAAGAACCAGTTGGCGACGTAGATATGCGGCACTTTGCGTTTCATCAGCGTGCCGAAAAAAACCACCGCGTAAGACACCCAGACGATGGTGATGAGGATGTCGATCGGCCATTCGAGTTCTGCGTACTCCTTGCTCGTATTGATCCCCATCGGCAGCGTGATGGCAGCAAGTACGATGACCAGCGTCCAGCCCCAGAACGTCAGCGCCGCGAGCCGATCAGAGAACAGCCGCACCTGGCAGGTTCGCTGCACCACGTAGTAGGACGTTGCAAACAGCGATGAGCCACCAAACGCAAAAATCACTGCGTTGGTGTGCAGCGGGCGCAGGCGACCATACGAGAGCCATGGAATACCGAAAGTGAGATCCGGCCAGACCAACTGTGCCGCAATGAATACGCCGACGAGCATGCCAACGATGCCCCAGACGACAGTCATGATGGCAAACTGCCTGACCACCTTGTAGTTATAGGTTGCAGCTTCTGCCTGCATGCTCAGTTCCTTTTGTTGAGTTTTTGTGCGACACCGTGATGTTGGCATCGTGAAGAAAACGCGATTTGATGTGGATCAAATGAAAGGCATCGCCAAGAGAGTAAAAAGTGCAGATCGCCATTCGGCGGGCATTGCAGGCCAGAAACATTTGGAGAGGCGCGCCAGTGCTTGAGTTTGTAAATTTACTCGCACCGCAAGTGCTGACCACACAATCACGGCCCGTAGGTTGGGTTAGGCGCAGCCGTAACCCAACTCGGTCATGGCAATGGCGACCGATATGAGGTTACGTCGCTGCGCGTCTAACCCAACCTACGCAACGGTGGCCGTCGGTCACGAACTCAGCTATCCGGCGTCTGGGGCGTATCCGCTGGCGGTCTGTCCTCATCCATCAAAATGCGCTGCCCTGGCCCGTGGAGATCATCGAACTGCCCGCTCTCGGCTGACCACCAGAATGCGACACCGACGACGAGCGCCAGCAGGACGCTGAGTGGAATAAGCAGGATGAGAATTTCCACGCTCAGCCAGTCCGCTCAGTTTCCGGATTGCGTCGCATCAGGCGCAGGGAATTGCCGACCACCGCCAGCGAGCTAAGCGCCATGCCGATGGCGGCTTCCGCAGGCGAAATCTTTCCCATCACGGCTAGCGGGATGGCGATGAGGTTGTAGGCAATGGCCCAGTAAAAATTCTGGTGAATGATGCGCACCATCTTGCGTGCGACCATTTGTGCGGTGATCAGCGGCTGCAAGTTAGGTGACAGCAACACCGCATCTGCCGTGAGGCGCGTGAGATCTGCACCGCTGCCGATGGCAATCGATACATCCGCTCGTCCCATTAAGGGTGCGTCGTTGACGCCATCGCCGACCGCGATGAGTTGCGCGCCGTGCTGTTTCAGGCTGGTGGCGTAGTCGAGCTTTTGCTTTGGCGTCTGACGCGCCCTGACGTTTGAGGTTTCGATGTTCAGCGCCGCGCCGACCTGCCCGACAAAATCGTGCCGGTCACCCGACAGTAAATGCATCGTCAGGCCGTGTTTACGCAATGCAGTAATGGTGTCGCGGGCATCCGCTTTCAGTGGATCGGAAAGTGAGAATGCTGCCAGCCATTCGCCGCGCCGGCCCAAGAACAGCGAGCCTTTCGACGCATCCAGTGCCGGTGCGGCATGGCCGACCAATTGCTGAACAAAGAGCTGATGCCCCAGTCGCCAAGTGGTGAGCTCGATATCACCTTCCACACCTTCACCAGCGACGTTATGCAGTTTTGTGGCGATTGCAGCAGGCGACGCCCCGTTGATATTGTCGCGAGACAAGCGTTGCAGAGCGCGTGCAATCGGATGCAAGGAGCCTGCTTCAAGCGCGGCTGCCGCAGCCAGCGCCTGCCCGCGATCGAGCGAACCGAGCAGGTCGATGGCTTCTATCGTGATATTACCCGTCGTCACGGTACCGGTCTTGTCGAAAACAATATCGGTGGCGCGGGCGATTTTTTCCAGTGTGTCCGCACGCACGACGAGCAATCCTTCGCGCGCGAGACGCGTGGTCGCTAGAGCCTGTGCGGCGGGGACGGCGAGTGCAAGCGCGCACGGGCAGGTCACTGCAAGTACGGCGACCGCAACGGGAAAACTCATTGCGGGGTCGATTGCCAGCCACACCAGCGCGGATAGTAAAGACACACCGAGCGCGACGGGCGCAATCCAGCGCGCCACGCGGTCGGACAGTGCGGAGAGTCTCGGCCTTGATGCCAGTGCCTGTTCGGTCAAACCGCGCAGCATCGCAGCGGCTGATTTATCGCCGGTGCGGGTCACACGCATAAACACCGGCCCGCCCAGATTAAGTGAGCCGCCCACCAATATGTCGCCCACGCCGCGCTGGAGCGGATGCGATTCGCCGGACAATAGCGACTCGTCGAAATCACTGCTGCCTTCGACGATCATGCCATCCGCAGCGACCATCTCGCCGGTCGCGATGCGGATGACCTGTCCGGCGTTCAACGCTGCCACGGCCACCGAGCTTCCATCGCGCGCCTGCGGATACGTCGGCACCAAAAACGCCGCTGCCGGTGCGGCGTTGGTCAGCCGCTCGATCAACGTCAGGGAAGATTCGCGCGCCCACGATTCCAGGTAGCGCGCCGAAAGAAGCAGGAAAATAAACATCGAAATGGAATCGAAATACATCACACCGGTGCCTTGAAACAATGCAATACAACTCGCGCCGAACGTGGCGACGATGGCAAGTGTGACCGGCAAGTCCATGCTCACGTGGCGGTTACGCAGATCGCGCCAGGCACCGCTGAAGAATTTGCGCGCCGAATAAAGAATGGCCGGTAGCGTGAGCACCAGTGCGGCCCAGCCCATTAACAGCCGGGCTTCTTCACTGACATCATCAGCCGCCGAAAAGTACAGGGGCAGGGTGAACATCATCACCTGCATCATCGACAGCAGCGCCACGCCCAATTCAATGAGCGCGTGGCGGCGCGCTTTGCGGCGGGCGGCAAAGTCGTTCGCAGCGACGGAAGGCTGCCCTCCCAAGCCGACGCGCGTCAGCGTATTCAACACGTCGCGCAATGAGCTTTCACCGACACGCCACGCAACGGTCGCACGGTGCGTCACCTGATTGACTGATACCTGCGTGACGCCGCGCGTTTTCGCCAGTGCCGACTCTGCCAGCCACACACAGGCGCTACAGGTGATGCCATCGATGTAGAGATCCACTGAACGTGTATCGGCGTCTGGCGCTTTCACGTATTGCGCCTGGATCGCATTCAAGTCGAACAGTGCGTCCACATTCGTGCGTGGCGCAGCGGGTGTGGTTTCCGGCACCGCCGTGCGCTCACGGTAGTACGCATCGAGCCCGGCATCGAGGATCGTCGTTGCGACTGCCTCGCAGCCAACGCAGCAAAGCGGCTGCATTTTTCCGTCGAAGCGAATGCGATAGCGCTCACCTGTCGACACGGGCAGGCCACAATGGAAGCAGGCAGTGCTGGCATCACGTTGCGCCGAGACGCGGCGAGCAAGCTTGTCGGCTTTCAACGCTGAGACGATCGCATTCATGGTGCTGTCGATCCGGTGATTGCGGTCGTCATTAAAGATGTGCAGAAGGCACCGAACGATTGCAGTTGCTCAAAGGTGCCCAGCCGCGCTAGTCCAAATGCGCCCATCCCCACCACGGCGAGGCCAGCCGCAAGACGCACACGCGGATTGCGCGTCCAGCTGCGCAAGCGACCTGCCGACCAACCCGCGGCAACCATGGCAGGCAGCGTGCCCACGCCAAACGCAAGCATCGTCATCGCTCCGCTGGCAGCACTACCGGCACTCATGGCGGTGAGCAGCATGGCGTAAACCATGCCGCAGGGAATCCATCCCCACAGTGCGCCAAACGCGGCGGCATGCGCGGGTGAGCGCAGCGGCAGGAATCGGCGCGACCACGGCGAGAGATGCTTCCAGAGATGGCCGCCTGCGCGTTCCAACGGCGCCAGCAATTGCGGTAACCCCATCAGGGTCAGTCCGGTAAAAATGATCATCAGATTGGCTAATACGAACAACGCCAGCCGCATCGGCATCGTCCCGCTGATCACCCATGCCTGTCCGACGTCAGCGAGCGCGCCGCCCAGCGTTCCTGCCATGGCACCGGCGACTGCGTAACTCGCGATTCTGCCGGCGTTAAACGCGAGCACATTGGTCTCGGTCATGAATCGCGGTGCGGAGGCAGCTGCGCTGGAAAATCCAGATGCTGCGTTGAATGCAATTGCAATCGGTATTGTTGCCGTCAGGCCATTGCGTCCGGTTCGTGCGACAGGCAATGGCGACGCCAGCGCCACCGTCGCCGATATGCCACCACACATACCCAGGCAATGCACGCTGCCAAGAAAGCCGGTGGTTAAGGCCGTGAGGGGCAATGTCCAGACTGCAAATTGAGCATCCATCAGGTGTGGACTTCAGATCACTTTGGAAAAACGCTCGCGCTGCTCACCGCGCGACAAATAGCGATCAAACACCATCGCAATCGTGCGTACCAGTAGCCGACCACGCGGTGTGACCGTGATCCAGCCAGGTTCCAGCGTCACCAGCCCCTCGTCAGCCAGTTCCTGCAAACGCACCAGTTCGTCGGCGAAGTATTCGTCGAAGCGAATCAGGTGCGCGATTTCAATCGACTCGATGGCCAACTCAAAATGGCACATGATCGACTGGATGACGGCGCGGCGCAGCAGGTCGTCGGCGGTGAGCTCTATGCCACGCAGCACCGGCAGCTCGGCGCGGTCGAGGCAATCATAGTATTCGTCCAGCGTTTTGACGTTCTGGCTGTAAGTTGCGCCCACTTTGCTAATCGCCGAGATGCCGAATGCAATCAGATCGCTGTCGGCATGCGTGGAGTAACCCTGGAAATTGCGATGCAAGCCTGCGTGTCGCGCGGCGACGGCCAGTTCATCGTGCGGCAGGGCGAAATGATCCATGCCGATAAATACATAACCCGCCTTTGTTAGCTTGTGAATGGCGTGCGTCATGATCTGTAGCTTCTCTTCGGCAGATGGCAAATCGGCAGGATTGATGCGTCGCTGCGGCTTGAACATGCTTGGCAGATGGGCATAGCTGTAAAGCGCGATGCGGTCGGGCTTCAGCGCCAGCACGCGGTCCAGAGTGCGGTCGAAGCCAAATACCGTCTGCAGAGGCAGCCCATAAATCAGGTCGACGTTGATCGAGGTCACGCCATGCTTGCGCGCCACCTCGATTGCCCGCGTAGTTTCCTCCTCGCTTTGTATGCGATTGACGGCCTTTTGAACGTCGGCGTTGAAATCCTGTACACCGAGGCTCATACGATTGAATCCCAGTTGCCCGAGTGCGGCGATTTTTTCGTCGTCCACCGTGCGCGGATCGATTTCAACCGCGTATTCACCAGGAAGCAACTCGAAGTGCTCACCCAACTGTCGCATTAGCGTGCGCAGCTCTTCCGACGAAAGGAAAGTCGGTGTGCCGCCACCCAGATGCACCTGCTCTGCACGACGGTTGCCCTCCAGCATGCTGGCGACCAGACCGAATTCACGCTCCAGATAGCGCAGGTATTTGGCGCTGCGACCATGATCCTTGGTGACCACCTTGTTGCAGCCACAGTAATAGCAAATGGTGTTGCAGAATGGCACGTGCACGTACAATGACAAGGGCTGCATGTTTGCCGCTGGGCCCCACGCGACATTGCGCTGCCGCAATGTGGTCTGGTGAGCGCGACTGTCGTAGGCCTCGATGAAGCGATCCGCAGTTGGATACGAGGTATATCGCGGTCCGGGCTTGTCGTATTTGCGTACCAGCGACGTATCGATGAGCACGGCCTCGGCTGGTAGCGGGTTGGTTTTCATCTTCGCATGGTGACCGGGTGGCAAAAGTATGTTTTGATGTGGATCAAATGCATCCCAGCATTTAACCGAAAGAAAGCAGGAAATTTCATGTCCCGAGGCGAATTGGCGCGACAACAGAGCACACACTTGGTGCTGGCCGAACTGAAAGCCGCGTGTGCGAATTGCAACCTGCGCGAGATCTGCCTGCCCGCTGGCCTGTCGAACGAAGAACTCGACCAGCTCGACAATCTCGTCAACGTGCGTCGCAAAATCAAGCGTGGTGAGGCGCTCTACCGTGCGGGTGAAGTTTTTGATGCGATCTACGCGGTGCGCAGCGGTTTCTTCAAATCGCGCGTGACCTATGAAGACGGGCGAGACCAAGTAACGGGATTTTCAATGGGCGGCGAGATCCTCGGGACATGAAATTTCCTGCTTTCTTTCGGTTAAATGCTGGGATGCATTTGATCCACATCAAAACATACTTTT
>JANNRY010000512.1:0-4901 GCA_031401935.1 Betaproteobacteria bacterium
AGCGACGGCGCAATTTCAGGAGGAATACGAAGGCGACGACACATCGCTGATCGGCTTTCTGACCCATGCGAGTTTGGAGGCGGGCGAGCATGAAGCGGGCGTGAATGAAGACGCGCTGCAACTGATGACGGTGCATGCCGCGAAGGGGCTGGAGTTCAAGGCGGTGTTCCTCAGTGGCCTTGAAGAAGGGTTGTTCCCGCACGATAACTCGGCCAATGATATCGATGGCGTCGAGGAAGAACGACGTCTCATGTATGTGGCCGTGACGCGTGCCCGCGAGCGGCTTTATCTTTCTTATGCCAGCCAGCGCATGCTTCATGGGCAAATTCGTTATGGCATCGTCTCGCGGTTTGTCGATGAAATCCCAGCACCACTTTGCAAATGGATCGTCGTGCCAGAAAAACAATCCGGTTACCTGTCGGGGTCGCAAACCTATCCGACATCGCGTTCCGCCGGGAGCTTTACTGCGCAGCAATCCTGGGGCGGTGGCAAAAGCGATGCCGCCAGTCGTGGCGCGTGGATCGAGGGACGCGACAGTGGTGATCGCCCGTACTCCCCCAGCCAACAACGCAGCGGCAACGACACTGGTGGCGGCTACGGACGCGAGCGTGCTCCCGACACATCACGCGCACGATTCGAAACTGCGCGGCCAGATACTTACCCGTTCGGCATTGGGCAAAACGTGCAACACGCCAAATTTGGCGAAGGCGTGGTCCTCAATTTCGAAGGTCGCGGACTGGATGCGCGCGTGCAGGTGAAATTCCGCGCTGACGGCATGAAATGGCTTGCATTGCAGTACGCAAAGCTCACGGCCATTTGACGCCGTTGATTCTAGTGCTGATTCACGTTGCGATTGTCAAACACTAGCGCTGGCGCGCTTTTTCAGCCATTTATTGCCATAAACGCCCGCCAATGCTGGTTCTACGTCGTTTGTGATGGTTCTATAGGGCTTGCATCAACCTCAATCGAGGGTCGGAACAGATCCCGGTAGGTGACGTAGTGCGCGATGGCGTAAATCGGCATGGCCACCAGCATGCCAATAAAGGGCGGCAGCGCCGCGACAAAGAATATCAGCGTCATCAAGATGCCGAAGACCAGCATCGGCAAGAAATTGGCAATCAGCGCGTAAAAGCTCCAGCGTATCGCATGCGTGGCCGGCATCGGATTGAGCGCGAGAATCGCGGCGCAAAACCACAACGCCGCCTTGATGGCGAGCATCAGCGCAAACGCCAGGAACACTAGCCATTCCTTGCCATCGAGCAACTGCACGTACGCCTGAACATCCGGCAACCCGCCATCGCCCGCTGGCACCATGCGGGGAAAGCCCATCAGGGCAAGAATCACCATCACCATGATTTCGGCAAGCAGCGTGATCGAGCCGAGCGTCACCAGTGGTCGCCCGTTGGCGCGAAATGCGGCAAACAATTGATGCACGCCGACCGGTTTACCCGCCTCCTGATCGCGCGCCGCGAGCACGAAACCCGCAAAAAATCCCGGCTGCATGATGGTGGCAATGGCCGCGCCAATAACCGGCACAAAAAACAATAAAATTGTTGTGAACAGCCACGCCGACGTGAGGCCAATCCAACCGAGCGGCTGAGCACGAAAGAGGGCAAAAGACAATTTGATCCAGGCAACACCAGTGCTGGCGGGTACGTCGATAACTTGCATATGAGCTGGGGTTGTTATTGCGCCGTGATACTCAGGATGCGATCAGCATCAGGGCACGATTTTCAGATTCGTGGGTGGCATGATAATGCAGCAATCGTGCAGAGAACGCGTGATCTTTTGGATGTGTGAGCTCGGAATTGCGCGGAAAGTGATGATAACCCAGACGCCCAAGCCAGGTGCGAAGCGCGGCGGCACGCAGCATTTGCGGCCATGCGGCGAGTTCAGCGGCGGTGAATGCGCGCACGCTGGCATAGCCTGTCAACAGCGCACCGACGTTGGCAGCGTACAGCTTGGCCGCCGGGTATGCCGAATAATCGAGGCACCAGTCATTAGCGGCCACAGCGACATCAAAGAGCAATTGCTCGTTACACGCAAAATAAAAATCGATCATCTGCGGCGTGTGATGCGTGCCGTGATCGTCCCAGAGGATATTGTCGCGAAACAGATCGCCATGAATTACGCCACGCGGCAGAATGAGCGCATCAAAATGATGCTGATGCTCGATCTCGGTGGCGATTTGCAGGTTCTCGCTGACCGATAGATGTTTTTGCAAGTCGATCGCATAACTGCGCCACCATGCACGACCGCGCCAGTTGGGCATTTGCAACGCAAACGTTTGCGCAGCAGCGTGCATGTGCGCCAGCGCGACACCAACAGCGTGACAATCTTTCGGCGTTGGATGGGCGATATCATTGCCCGACAGGCGCGTCACCAGCGCGGCAGGTTTGCCTTTTAGCTCTCGAATAACGGTTCCATCGCTGGTCGGCAATGGCGCGGCACAGGGCACACCGTTGCGATGCAGGTGCGACATCAACCCCATGTAGAAATCGAGATCCTTGCGTGGGATTTTCTCAAAAATGGTGAGGACATATCGTCCCTCGGTGGTGGTGACGAAGAAATTGGAGTTCTCCACACCAGCCGCGATATTCTGAAAATCAATGATGTCGCCAACATTGTAAGGCGCGACAAATGCGCGCGCTTCATCAGTGGTAATCGGGGTAAAAACGCTCACAAACACACATTCACAGAAACAAACTCACGAGGTCCTGAAGACCACATATCTTGCCACGGATTTACCAGGACAATAACACCCACATCGGCACGGCAATTTTTAGATCAGGCCCATCGACGCGAACGAATTTTCCCTCGCCTTTTTCATCGATCAGTTCATATGCCGGGCCTGACGCTGGTTGAATGCGTTGTCTGTAGAGGCGCCCGCCAAGCCGGTATTCCTCGATCGTATCCGTCCCGGATTGGCGCTTCGTCACCTTGATGTCTTTGACCGGATCGTAATCCTTGACGATGGGCGGCGATGGCACATCTTCAACAACTTGCACATCTTTCGGGGTGGCCCGTTTCTGGCTTTGTGCTGCGGCAGGAAAAGCTAACGTCGTGATGATGGGTATGGCAATGGCAATGGCAAGCAAGCTGGCAATTGTGCGCATGGCAAACTCCGATTATTAAGATACCACCGCAGCCCGGCTGGGCTACAGTGTCATTTCCAGTGCGCGTTCATCCGGCGAAGGCGTAAAGCCACGATTGGCGTAGTGCTCAAAAATGGCGGCGACCACTTGATCCGGATCGTCGATCACTTTGAATAAATCGACATCGCCGGGAGAGATTACTTTTTCTTTCACCATCGTCGTCTTCATCCAATCGATCAAGCCGCTCCAGAACGCACTGCCGACCAAAATGACCGGGAAGCGTCGAAGCTTCCCCGTTTGTATGAGCGTCAATGCTTCGGAAAGTTCGTCGAGAGTGCCAAAGCCACCGGGCATCACCACATAAGCGGCGGCGTGTTTAACAAACATTGTTTTGCGCGCGAAAAAATGCTGGAACATCATCGACACATCTTGATATGCATTACCGCCTTGCTCGAAAGGCAGCAGGATATTGAGGCCTACGCTGGGACTTTTACCGGCGAAAGCGCCTTTGTTGGCTGCCTCCATAAGGCCAGGGCCGCCGCCAGAAAGCACGCTAAAGCCGGCATCGGATAATTTGCGTGCAATCGTTTCGGTGACTGCGTAGTAGCGGTTATCTTCTTTCAAACGCGCGCTGCCGAAAATGGCAACCGCAGGCGATACCCCGGTCAGGCGCTCTGATGCCGACACCATTTCGGCGATAATGTTGAACATCCACCACGACTCACGCGCAGCGGCAAGCGATTGGTGTTTCATGTCCGGATCGGACGGCTTGGGAATTTTCCCGACTTGCTTCTTACCTTGTTGAGATTGTGTCAACTTCGCATACTCCAATGACAGCCACTAACAGCCATGAGCGCCTCTGAAAATCCACGCCTGCTGCTCGTCGATATTTCGAGCTTTTTTTATCGCGCTTTCCACGCCATGCCCGACTTTCGTTCGCCGGGCGGAGAGCCCACCGGCGCGATCTTCGGTGTGGCTAATATGCTCAATAAATTGCGCATGGATTACCCGGCAGATTATAGCGCCTGCGTGTTTGACCCCAGAGGCAAAACCTTTCGCGACGACATCTATGCCGAATACAAAGCCAATCGCGCGTCGATGCCCGAAGACCTCGCCCACCAGATCGGCCATATCCGCGAAGTTGCCGAAGCGCTGGGCTGGCCCTGTGTGGTGGTCGATGGCATGGAGGCCGACGATATCATCGGCACACTCTCCAAGCACGCCACGGCGCGTGGGGTCGAAACCATTATCGGTACGGGCGACAAGGACCTCGCGCAGTTGGTCGATGAGCATGTGGTGCTGGTGAACACGATGTCGAACGAAACGCTGGATGTTGAAGGCGTCAAAACCAAATTCGGTGTGCCGCCAGACCGCATCATCGATTACCTGACGCTGATGGGTGACACGGTTGATAACGTTCCCGGTGTAGAGAAAGTCGGCCCCAAGACTGCCGCGAAGTGGATTGCCGAATACGGCTCGCTCGATGGCGTGATCGCCAATGCGGCCAACATCAAGGGCGTGGTTGGTGAAAATTTGCGCAAGGCGCTCGATTGGTTGCCGACAGGTCGTGTGTTGGTGACGGTGAAATGCGATGTGCCGCTGTCGTTTGATTTCGACACCATCGATCACAAAACACCAGATATTGAAAAGCTTGATAAGCTTTATGAGCAGTTTGGTTTTAAGGGGATGCGGGCGGCGCTGCATAGAGGCTCCCCTCACCCCAGCCCTCTCCCGCCGGCGGGAGAGGGAGCAAACACCGCTGTTTTCAAACAAGCCGATAAAGACGCTGGCGCCGCCCGCTGGTCT
>JANNRY010000513.1:0-5242 GCA_031401935.1 Betaproteobacteria bacterium
CGCTGGTGATTTATATGGGCGTGTCCCGCTGCGAATCGATCCAGCAGGAGTTACTCGACGCAGGGATGCGTGCATCCATGCCGATCGCAGTGATTCAGAACGCCACCCGCCGCGATCAGCGTTCCATCGTCACGACCTTGCGGGAACTCGTCAGCGATATCCATGCATCAGGCATTGGCAGCCCGGCCATTATGGTCGTCGGGGAGACTGTGCGGTACGCGAAAGTGGGCGCTGACGAGATCGCGATCGCCTCACAGCGCAAAGCAGTTTAAATATTGAAACTTTAGCACTGGCGTGTGCCGCGGTCCAATAGTGGTCTGAGAGCCACGCCAATGCTAGAGTTTTTGCAATTTTCCAAGCTCTGACGTGCAATGGCAAAGCGTCCATTCGGTCGCGATTACGCGCGCGCAATTTCAGGTCACCGTGACCAACAAGTTAAGTAGTTGGCGACCGGCAACGGCGAGCGCCCCATCATTGACGATTTCAGTCACCGCCACATTGCCTGCGACCTTCGCGTCCGATCGCGAGCGGCGGGCAGCGATCTGCGCGGTCGCCCCGCGCCCGCGCAAACGCTGTTCAATCATCGCGTCCGGCGTCGTAATATGCACCGCTTCCAGGTGCGGGTAGGCCTGCAATGCATGCGGCAAATGTGCGCATGAGCCTTTGACCACGACGGTCATGCCTCGCTGCATCGCATCGTCGATTTCACGTCGGATACCATAGCGCAAGCCGCTAGCCTCCCAGCACATTGCAAAGCCTCCCGACTGTTGTAGGAGTGTGAATGCGGCTTCGCTCATCGCCTCATGTTGTTCGCTGTGATCGGCATGTGGACGGGTGATGACGAGCTGGGCAAATGCCAGATCACGCTGCAGCCGCAGGTGTTCCCGTGCCCAGTTCATGACGCTGTCCTTGCCCGCTCCTGATGGACCCACCAGGTAGACCAGCCGCCCCTGGCGGCCAAATGGGGCACGCAGGATAAGCCTGAAGTCAGCGCCCGGTTGCGGCTCCTCAAAGACGCTGATGGCATCAAATGGCTGACGCTCGATAGCCGCACCGGCGAAAGTCCGTTCTGCCGCATCGAAAATCCGGTCGGCAAATCTATAATGCGTGCCGCGCAGGGAATCGGTCAGTGTCAAGTGAAAGCGGTAACGGTCAAGCAAATGCGAATAACCCCAGCGCAACAGCAACTCGTCCTCTCGCGGCGACAACCGCTTCGCACGCCGCTTCGCTAATTCCACATCGGTCGCCGGCCGCCGGTGATGGTCAAAATGAGTCACGCAGTGACGTTCCATCGCGCTAATCCGATTGATCGATTCAGCGGGTATCAGCGCCAGAAAATCCTGCAACGCGGACACCTTCAGTCGCGGCAAGACGAAACTCGCGCGGCTGTAAGCAAACTGCTCGACATCCTGCAGTAGCGCATCCAGATTGCTATCCGGCGCAAGATAGAAAGGCGCTTTCAGTGTCGCGTGGAAACCATAGCGACGCGGCTCCTGCGTAAATGCGAGAAGCGTATCGGGCAAGATGTCCAGTAGCGGCGGCGGTTTTATCCGCTGGTCCCGCGATGCATCCCGGCCCAGCCAGGCGCTGCCGGTCTTCCACAGGCTGCTATCCGCCGATGGCGCGAAGTAGAGCGCATAGCGTGACGTCGCCAGCATTCAGCCCCCCGGCTCAACGATCAACTGCACCAAATCCCCAGCAAACCAAGTACGGCAGAACTCGACCGGCGTCCCGCTACTATCGATGTTGATGCTCTCGACAAATAGCACCGGCCTTCGCGGACCTTGCTGCAGCCAGTCCGCAACTTGCCGGTCCGGCAGGCGTGCGCTGATTGCGCTGCGCTGGCGGGTGAAATCACTGACGCCGTAAGTTGCTAGCGCGCTTGAAATGGAGCCTAGCGCAGCGAAGCGCGCTGGCAAGTCCTTAAAGCGGCGCACCGGAAAATAGTGCTCGCACACGGTGATCGGTCGGCTGTTGGCTTCGCCTAGCGACAGCACCTGATGCACCAGCGTGCCTGGGCGCAGTGCCAGTCCGCTTGCGATTGCGCCACCGGCTTTTACTGTTGCCGAGTCCAGCAATCGGTGCAACCCTTTGAAACCGCCAGCCGATAGGTTTTCCGTAAAGCGGGTGCGACGTCCCAATACATAGTCCACCGCGACATCGGTAACAAACGTGCCAAGACCCTGCCGCACGTGCACGAACCCTTTCGCAGCTAGCTGCCCCAAGGCTTGACGGACCGTATGCCGGTTGACACCAAAGCGCACGGCGAGCCGGTGTTCACCATCCAATTTAGTGCCGGGTGGCATCCGTCCGCTGGCGATGTCACCGGCCAGTTCACTTTCGATACCGGACCAGACCGATGTCGCCGCCTGCGGCATGCCGCTATTGAAATAACTGCTGCCGCTGTCGGGTTCGATTCTGTTCATGACAGTCATCGTCTTATTCCGGTCACTGAAGCTTCATATTGGCTAAGTAGAGTTCGCGTTGTGCGGTTGCGATGTCTAGACAACCCAACCTTCAACCGAATTCTCACGCGGAGCTGTGACAGATGCATGACAGACCAGATGCGAATGCCGATCGCCGCGAATGGATGGGATTGCTCGCCCGTGCGCCGTTGGCGATGCTGGAATCGTGGGTGGCCGGGCGGCGCCACGACTATATCTGGCTGCGTCGGCCTGAGGCGGGGCTGGCCATGGTGCGAGCGCGCATCGGCGCCACCGGCGACCGCTTCAACCTAGGTGAAGTGACCGTCACGCGCTGCACGTTGCGGCTTGCGGACGGAAATCACGGCGTGGCCTATGTGCAAGGCCGCTCCACCCGCAAGGCCGAACTGGCCGCATTGGCTGACGCGCTGCTGCAGGATCCGATGTATCGGCCGGAATTGGAACGCGACCTGCTGTCGCCCCTGCGTACGTGCGAGGCAGGTACCAATACCGCAGCCGAGCAAGCCACACGAAGTACCAGAGTCGATTTCCTC
This sequence comes from Betaproteobacteria bacterium, assembly GCA_031401935.1. GTDB lineage: Bacteria > Pseudomonadota > Gammaproteobacteria > Burkholderiales > Usitatibacteraceae > UKL13-2. The sequence continues at coordinate 2,978 of JANNRY010000513.1, forward strand.
ACCGTATCTCGCGGAGACGAATAGATGAACACCAACTTGGATCTGGCACAGGTCGGTCCCGGTTTCAGCGATCCCGTTTCCGCCAGCCAAGCCGTATTTCGCGCTGGGCTTGCGGCACTATCGCGACCGGGCGAACTAATCTATATCGACAGCGAAGCACACCCGCCCGCGAGCATTGGCACGGCAGCCAATTCGCTCCTGCTGGCATTGCTCGACCAGGATGTCTCCCTCTACGTGACGCCACGCCATGCCGTCGCGGCAGCTTATTTCCGCTTTCATACCGGCTGCACATTAACCAGCGACATGGCCGATGCGGATTTCCTGCTGTTTGGCACCGACGATTCGCTTCCTGATCTGGTCTCGCTCAAGAACGGCAGCGAGTACTCACCGGAACAGTCCGCGACCGTAGTGCGGGAAGTGACCGCGCTGGCAAATGACACCGGCTTCACATTGCGCGGGCCCGGTATCCGTATGACGACTCGCCTTCAGGCGCCACAGATTGACGATGCTTTCGTCGCTCAGTGGCAGGCCTCGCGTGAACGTCTGCCGCGTGGCGTCGATATCTTTTTCACCTGCGCCAAACGCATTTGCGGGTTAACGCGCACCACCCGCATCGAGGCCTGATATGTATGTAGCGGTCAAAGGTGGGGAACGCGCCATCGCCAATTCACATTTCTTGTTGGCCGAAGCCCGGCGAGGCGATCCCGCCACGCCGGAACTGTCGTTGGCCCAGATCGATCAGCAATTGCGTCTCGCCGTCGACCGGGTGATGACCGAAGGCTCTGTCTACGATCGCGAACTGGCCGCACTGGCGATCAAGCAAGCGGCGGGCGACACGGTGGAAGCGATATTCCTGCTCCGCGCCTATCGTGCCACCTTACCGCGCTTCGGGTATACCGAAGCCCTCGACACGCCTGCGATGCAGGTGCGCCGCCGCATTTCAGCGACCTTCAAGGACCTGCCCGGCGGGCAGGTCCTTGGCCCGACCTACGATTACACCCAACGCCTCTTGGATTTCTCGCTAGCCACAGAAGGTGCGGCCTTGTCTGCACCGCAGGATAGCGCTGCTGATGAATCCGAGCTTTTCGCCAGCGTGATGGACTTGCTGGGACAAGAGGGCTTGATCGAATCGCAACTACCTTCAGCTGGTGACCCGCCGCCCGGCGACCTGACGCGCGAACCGCTGACGTTTCCCGCGTCGCGCGCCGAACGCCTTCAGAATCTGGCACGTGGCGACGAGGGCTATCTGCTGGCGATGGGCTATTCCACACAGCGCGGTTACGCGAACAATCATCCCTTCGCCGGCGAGATCCGTTTCGGCACGGTGATGGTCGAATTGGTGCCAGAGGAATTGGGCTTTCCGATTGTCATCGGCGAGATGGAAGTCACCGAGTGCCAGATGGTGAATCAGTTCGCCGGTTCAAAGGCAGTTCCGCCCCAGTTCACCCGCGGCTACGGCCTCTCTTTCGGCCATTGTGAGCGAAAAGCAATGACGATGGCACTGGTTGATCGCGCGCTGCGCGCCGAGGAGCTGGGTGAAGCCGTAGTGGCACCGGCTCAAATGCAGGAATTCGTTCTATCGCATTCAGACAATCTCGAATCATCGGGATTTGTTCAGCACCTGAAGCTGCCACATTACGTAGATTTCCAGTCCGAGCTGGAACTGGTACGCAAGCTGCGCAGCGCGCATGACCGCATCGAAGGCGAGGCCGCATGAACGCCCGCACTGAACTCGATACTCCAGCGGTCGCCGACAGCGGCTACAACTTCGCTTATCTCGATGAGCGTACCAAGCGAATGATCCGGCGCGCCATTCTCAAGGCTGTCGCCATACCGGGTTACCAGGTTCCGTTCGGCTCGCGCGAAATGCCGCTGCCGTATGGCTGGGGGACCGGCGGCATCCAGGTTACCGCATCCATCATCGGCGCGGAAGACGTACTGAAGGTCATCGATCAGGGTGCGGATGACACTGTCAATGCCGTCAACATCCGGCGTTTCTTCCAGCGGACTACCGGTGTAGCTACGACCGAGCGCACATCCGATGCCACGCTGATCCAGACCCGGCATCGAATCCCGGAAACGCCATTGCAAGCGCATCAGATCATGATCTACCAAGTGCCGATTCCCGAGCCGCTGGCCAAGCTTGAGCCGCGCGAAGCGGAGACCAAGGTGATGCATGGCTTGGCCGAGTACGGGCTGATGCATGTCAAGTTGTACGAAGACATCGCGCGCCATGGCCACATTGCGACCACCTACGACTACCCG
>JANNRY010000514.1:0-2765 GCA_031401935.1 Betaproteobacteria bacterium
TTTCCCGAATCCGCTTGACGCGATCTGCAAATGTTCCGGCACCGTCCGGATGCTCGAACACCATATATTTGATCTGTCGCCAGTCGTCATCGAGCGGCGACGTTTTACGCACGTAGCCTGAAAGTCGCTCAAACGCCCCACGCGCAAGCCAAAGCTCGCCGTCCAGTTTTTCCGCAGGTAATTTAGCAATAAACCAGTCAGGCGCGTTTACGGATCGACCACTGCGAAAACGCAAAATTTTGCCATCCCAGATGGCGCGCACGCCATCGTACTTTTCGCTTACCAGGTAATCGGCAGGGTCGACGTTCTCGCCAAGTACGTTGGCCAGCAGGATTGCGGCAGGCTGACTCGCGTTGACGGTCGTTGCCAATAGCAGGCATACGAACAGATACGTCGCGCAATGCAGCAGCGATATCGTTGGACGCGTTGGCATTGCTTGCGAGGTGATGTGAAGCTTGATTCGCTAAATCGGCGAACGCGGCAGTTTTGGCGGCATGCGCGCAATCGCGCCTTTACACATCACGCTACCGGGCGAAGGCTGGCCGGTTGGCGATCCACCGGGTGGTTCTTTTGATATTGCAAACACGAGTCCGCCGGAGAGTTTTTCATCCATGCCGACCAGTACCAGTTTGGTTTCGCCGGTATCGTTGATGACGCCCAGCGAACGTGGTGCGCCATCTTTCGGCACCACCCACAGTTCCAATGCCATCCCGTTCATGGTTTTCCACGGCGTGACCATTTTCACCATCAACATGCCTGACTTCGGCTGCTCGATGAACGCACGTGCCACGTTATTATCCTCGGCGAGCACTGCCGTCAACATCGGGCTGTGGTCGACTGGCTTTACAACAAACATCAATGCCAAAAGAGCCGCAGCCAAGCCACTCGCGCCCAAGCCCAGATTTCGCCAGAATGCGATGCTTTCCCATAGGCCGGTCGATTTCTTGCTCAACGGTGCGGCAGTATTGATGGCTTCAGCGCCTGCCGCACGTGAATCTAAACGGGACTCGATTTTCTTCCACACGCGGGCGTGCGGCGTCACGGGCGCCAGCCGCTCAGCCAAAGGCGACAAATGTGTTTCCCAGTTCACCACCTCTGCGCGCAATGCAGCATCGCGCTTCAAATAGTCTTCAAACCGTCGACGTGCGCCGCCTTTCAACGTGCCCAGCACGTATTCAGAAGCCAGTCTGCTGCGAAGTTCAGGATTGCCAAGTTTCATGATTCGAGGCACCCCTTCAGCTTATGTAATCCGCGCCGAATATGCGTTTTCACAGTGCCTAATGGCTTGCCAAGATGGCTGGCAACTTCAGAGTGTGAAAGCCCTTGAAAAAAAGCCAGCGAAATCGTTTGCTGCTGTTCGCCATCAAGGCCCTTCATGCAACGTTCTATCTTCACCTGATCACGGCGGGCGATCAACTGCTCATCAGGGCCGGGCCGTTCGTCTTCCATGTTGATTGCAAAATAATCATCCTCATCCTGCACTTCCGCAAATGGTCGGCGCACGATATCGAGGCTGCGATTTCTCACGATCGCCGTCATCCACGTCATGGGGGCGGATTGTCCGACTGCGTATTTGGTGGCGTTGTTCCAGATGTTCACAAAGCTATCCTGCAAAACCTCTTCGGCAATATGCCGCTCACGAACTATACGTAGCGAAACCGCAAACAGTTTCGATTTGGTTGCTTCGTATAAATCCGCGAATGCCGACCGGTTGCCCAACCCCGCTTGCGCCAGCAATGCAGCAAGCCGTTCATTGACAGCATTGGGTGAAGATGACGGTAAATTTGTCATGGGTTTAAGTATTTTCCGCAGGCACCGGCGTGCGCTGCCAGCAAACATCGGCAACACCGGCATGGCGATTCAGGGTGCGCGCCAATATAAAAAGATAATCCGAGAGCCGATTCAGGTATTGGAGCGCCAAAGCCGACACTGATTCAATTTGCGCGAGCCCAACCAGCGCGCGTTCTGCGCGCCTCGCGACGGTGCGCGCGAGGTGACAGCAGGCAGCGGCGCGCGAACCACCGGGCAAAATGAATTCTTTCAGTGGTGCCAAGTCGCTGTTGAGGCGACCGATTTCACCATCAAGAAACCCAACATGCGCAGCAGTCAACACCGTATGCCCTGGGATGCAGACTTCTCCACCAAGATCGAATAGCTCGTTCTGGATCCGATTCAATGTGGACCGCGCATCATCGGGCAAAGGTTCGGTCACGAGATACTGGTGTTCCATATTGGTGATCGGCGTGTCCACACCCAGCCATTTGCCGACTTCACGCGCATAGCAGCCAGCGGCGTTGACCACATGTTCGCAGATGACACTGCCCTTTTCCGTCTCGACGCGGAATTCGCCTGATGGCAGCCGGGTGACGCCGGTCACGCGGGTGTGGCGGGCGATGGTTGCCCCCATGGCCCGTGCGCCGGCCGCCATGGAATTGCAGGCGCTGGACGGATCAACATGGCCGTCCATGGTTGTATGCGCCCCGGCGAGGATGCCTTCGACCTTAAGCCAGGGGTTCAACTCGCGGATACGGTCGGGGCCGATGTTCTCCATCTCGAAACCAACGTTGGCGGTAAAGCCCGCGACATGGGCAAACCAGTCCACCTCCTCGGGCGTGGTGGCGATGCGGATGCCGCCGCAACCGTGCCAGCCGGTCGGATGGCCGGTCAACTTCTCCAGCTTTGGGTAGAGCGTGTTGCCGTAATGGTGGATCTTGGCCATATTGTAATTGCCGATGAGCGAGGGGCATTGCCCAGCGGCATGCCAG
>JANNRY010000515.1:0-3489 GCA_031401935.1 Betaproteobacteria bacterium
GGGTCTTTCCAGGTGGCGATGTCGCGGTTCATGTTTACTTCCTGCGGCATCCAGTGGTTGGCGCAGCCGGAAAGGTATTTATCCCAGGCCCATTTGTATTTGAATGGCACGAGCTGGTTCACATCTGATTTGCCGTTGATGATGCGCTTTTCGTCCGCGCGCACACGGGCGAAGCGGGCATCTACTTCGGCGTCGGTCTCACCAATCGGCGGTGCATTGGGCAGGTCGTCCAACATCGGGCGGGCAAGTGCGGCCTTCGCGCCCTGCGTGAGCACGCCTTTGTACACAGGCGAGATAAACGTGGCGTCGTCGCTCGGCAGCGCGGGTTGCAGGCGCGGCGTGGGGACAGGCATTGGTGGCGGGGTGGCGGCTGGTGTGTCGTCCCAAGTCAAAGACATGTTTACTACTCCTAAAGCTTGTTGTTGATTACCGGTGAGGCTACCGGCGGTTTCATTTCTCGTACTTCAAATCTGATGTTTTTCCGGTATTTATCCAGTCCACAACGGCCTGATATACCTTGTCTTCCTTGCCGCCAAATACGTGCGCACTTCCATTTCCACAATCGGGCCGCACGATGTTCGGGCGCGGCTGCTTGGTGTCGTCTACCGTAATAAAGTCATGCCATTTTGCTTGTGCTTCAACGTTCTCAAAAAGCAAACAACTATCGCGTTTGTGATGCACCACCAACATCGGCGTTTTCGCTTTCGTTGCCGTACTGTTCAACGCCGCCATCCGTTCATCCGGGAAGGCTTCCATCGCACAGGACAGCATCACCAACCCCTGCAATCGTTCACCCCACTTCGTTACCATTGCCGCACCGACATTTGAAGCCGACCTGCAACCGTTACTGAATCCCAATACCGTGACGCGCGCGGCCGGATATTGCTTCATGAGCACATCCATCACCGCGCTCACGTCCTGCACATGCTGCTTGCCTTCCCGCCACTCCACTGGCAACCCCTTCGGCTGGTCGCTCGGCAACCCCACCGCGACGAGCACACCGAGCCTTTCTGCGAAGTACCCGCGCAGTGCCACGCGGCCCGGCTTTTGTTCCTTGATGCCCTCGACCGCCGGCGGGATCACGCCCGCGCTGCCGGTCAACAACAACACGATATTTTTTACTGTGCTGCTGTCGGTAATACTTTTATCCGCACTCACCACATACATTTGCTTCACACCGGGTCGGCTTTCGACAACGCCTCCGGTTTCCATCCAAGCCGCATTTGCCTGCTGGATGTGCAACATTGCCAATAGTGCTGATAGTGCGGCGAGACTTCGATGTAACTTCAACACTGGTGATTGATGATGTAGTCGCTGGTGTTGCCGCATCAATAAAGCTATCCCTATCCAGTGGCCAGCGCACTGCTCACGCTACTCAATTGTCCAAAATTGTCGTAGAGCATCGGCGCAGTCGTTGCCTCGCGTACGCGCTTGATGGCGAGCACGCAATCCCCTCGGCGCGCGTAGCCAAGCGGTGCGGTGGCGATCTTTACGCCGTTGGGCGCTGAGAGATACCAGCGCCATTGCCCGACAACATCCTGATAAATGTGGAAAACCATCGCCTTGCCCTCCGCACGATCCGCGTTGAACTTGCCTGAACCTTACTTCGCCACTCGCACCAAGCCGCTCGTTACAGCGGTGGAATACGCAACAACTGGCCCGGATAATTTTGTCCGGGTGCGTGAGCATCGGTTTGTTGGCTTCAAAAATGACCGGGTACTTGTTGGCATCACCATAAAATTTCTTGGCGATCTTGGACAGATTGTCACCGCTGACTACCTCGTGATAATCGGCTTCCGGTTGCGGGTCTTCGACTTCCATCTTGTCGTTGACCTGCGCCACACCAGCCACGTTGCCGCAGCAAAGCAGGATTTTTTCTTTCGTCGCCTGATCCGCCGCCACACCGTAAACATTCACTGTGGAGGTGGCCGCATCGAACATGACATCGAGCGCATTGGCATCGAGATTCTGCGCGTGGATGTAGTCGATGATCGCGGTGGCGGCACCTTTGTTCAGCGCCTCCACTTTCGCTGCGGCTGCTTCGTCACTCGGTGCGGCTTCGGCTTGCTTCTGCGCCGCTTCCGCATCCTTGTGGCCGAACAGTTTCTGTCCGGCCTCTTTCATAAAACTCATCAGACCCATGATTCTTTTCCTTGATTAGTGTTGCCGGAAAAACCCCGGCATGGATAACAATTCGGTATCCATCAAACTGGTGACGTTCTCCAGCACAATCGCTTCATCCGACGCTTTCACCGCAGAAATAGTATCGAGACAGGCTTCTTTGTCACGATATCCGTCCCCGGAGTCGGCAATCTTCTTGCCATCATCACCGGAGAGCTGCCAACGCCATTCGAGCTTTGCATCCTGGAAGATGTGAAATTGCATCGTGTGGTCCTTTTGGTTGGTGGTGAAAAAAACTTAGCTAATTGTTGTCTCCCCGGATTTAGTCCGGGGCCTAATTTCATCGTAGAAGAAAATTAGGCCCCGGCCTCCGCCGGGGAGACAGTTTTATCTATTGGCAAGCCTCGCATTCAGGATTGTCGATCGAGCAGAATTTGTTACCTTCCGCAGCGCCCTCGCCCATCCCCATGCCAGCTTCACCCGCATACACAGCGCTTGCGCCCATGCCAGCCATGCCACCGCCCACCGGCACCGCGTTCAATTCACCACCGCGGCCGGTCGATTTCTCAGCAGACGTTGCGGCCATGGTGCGCAGGTAGTAAGTGGTTTTAAGGCCACGCAACCACGCGAGTTTGTAGGTGTCATCGAGCTTCTTGCCCGATGCGCCCGCCATGTAAATGTTGAGCGATTGCGCCTGATCGATCCACTTTTGGCGGCGCGATGCGGCTTCAATGACCCACGAGGTATCGACCTCGAAGGCCGTCGCGTAAAGTTCACGCAACTCCTGCGGGATACGATCAATCTTGCCGAGCGAGCCATCGAAATGTTTGATGTCAGCCACCATCACGACATCCCACAAACCGCGCGATTTCAGATCGCGCACGAGGTAGTCGTTCACCACCGTGAATTCGCCGGAGAGGTTGGATTTCACGAACAGGTTTTGATAGGTCGGCTCGATACAGGCCGAGACACCGATGATGTTCGAGATCGTTGCCGTCGGTGCGATCGCGATGCAATTGGAATTGCGCATGCCGAATTCCTTGATGCGCGCGCGCAATGGATTCCAGTCCATGCTCGAAGACATATCAACTTCGACGTAGCCGCCGCGTTCTTCGCGCAAGAGGTTTAGCGAATCCTGCGGGAGAATGCCGCGATCCCACAGCGAGCCTTTGTAGGTTGAATATTTGCCGCGCTCCTGCGCCAGTTCGGTCGAGGCCCAGTACGCGTAATAACAAACGGCTTCCATGCTCTTGTCGGCGAACTCGACGGCCGCTTGTGAAGCATATGGCAAACGAACTTCGTGCAGGCAATCCTGAAAGCCCATGATGCCGAGGCCGACCGGACGATGTTTGAGATTGGATTCGCGGG
>JANNRY010000516.1:0-9979 GCA_031401935.1 Betaproteobacteria bacterium
ACTCTAGCACTGGTGCGGCTTTACAGATGTTTTCGCCCTGAAAGCTTCATGAATAGGCGTTCTACAATTTAGGCGCAAATTTGCCCTCAGGATATTGGGTCGCTCGACCGGATTGCCCAGCGTAGTTTTGCACTCGTTGAACGCGGGTTGCTGCGCTGTTCTTCCGGTGATGGCCGGATCGGCTCATTAGCCACACTTGAATAAATGCCCGCTTGAAAATTACGCTGAAATGCAGTTTCAACACGCTTGTCCTCGCCCGAATGGAACGTAAGAACAGCGACGCGCCCACCGGCTTTCATGCACCACGGCAGCATGTCCAGGAAGCGCTCCAACACGGCGAATTCATCGTTGACGGCAATGCGCAGCGCCTGAAAAGTGCGCGCCAAGGTTTTTTTATGCGTCATGACCTCGACAACGCCGTCGAGTGCCACACGAACAACATCTGCCAAATGCAGCGTCGTCATGATTGGCACAGCAGATTTCTTGATTGCCTGCGCGATAAGTTCGGCGTGAGGCTCATCGGCATTTTTTGTCAGCAGCTCGGCCAGTGCTTCAACGCTGATCGATTGCAAAAGCGCTGAGGCCGGAGAGCCGCGCATCGGGTTCAATCGCAAATCGAGCGGCCCGTCGTGCTTATACGAAAATCCACGTGCTGGATTATCAAGCTGCATCGATGAAACGCCGAGATCGGCGAGGATGCAATCAAATCCACCACCCGCTTCCGGCAGTAGCTGCGCGATACCGGCAAAATTCGTTTTGTGAATCACCAATACCGCGTCTGAAAAACCGCGTTTCCTCAACCGCTTCTCGGTGCGCGGCAGCTCAATGGCATCCACATCCACAGCAAACAACCTGCCACCGGGCAGCAGCAACGGCAAGATTGCCTGTGTGTGGCCGCCGAAACCAAGAGTCGCATCCAATCCGATTTCGCCCGGCTTGGGATTAAGAATGGCGAGAATTTCATCCACACAAATCGAGCGATGCATGCCAGCAGGTGTCTGGCCGCGTGCGATTACTTTTTCAACATCAGCCGCAAATTTTTGAGAATTTTGAGAATCGAGCTCTTTATATTTTTCTTCGAACTTGCGAGGATGCGTGCCGCGGTAACGTTTGCGCCGAACGTGTGGCGGTGCCGGGGGAGCTGGGGGAGTTTCTTCCGTCATGCGTTCAATACCCCACTGCACCACCATCTTTGCGATGGTCACTCCCCGCGACATAACCATCTTCGCCTTGTCGCCAAATGAGTTGTGCGCCACCAAAGGCAAAATTCACTGCTTCAGCCGCTGCAATTTTATGACCCATGCCTTCAAGCGCCGCGCCAATGCTGGTCTTTAGGGCGTCTTCGAGTCCGACAGTGCCATCGGGATTGACAATCCAGCGAGGTGCGTCGGACGCCGTCTGCGGGTTCTGGCCGTAATCGCATAACCGCACGACCATCTGCAAATGACCTTGCGCCTGCATGTGCCCACCCATCACACCGAAGCTCATCAGCGGTTTGTTGGCGAGGTCGGTGAGAAAACCGGGAATGATGGTTTGAAATGGACGCTTGAATGGCGCGACTTGATTGGGGTGCCCGTCGTCCAACACGAAACCGTGACCGCGATTCTGTAGCGAAATACCAGTACCCGGCACCACCACACCGGAGCCAAAACCCATGTAGTTAGATTGGATGAGGCTCACCATCATGCCGCTCGCGTCAGCCGTGGTGAGATATACCGTCCCGCCGTGTTGCGGAATACCATGTGTGGGCACAGAAGCACGTTTGGTGTTGATCAGGGCCGCGCGGGATTTCAGATAGGCTTTATCGAGCAGTGCTGTGACGGGCACGTCCATAAAGCGCGCGTCAGCGATGTAGCGACTTGCGTCGGCAAAAGCCAACTTCATGGCTTCAATCTGCAGATGTATGCCGATCGCAGAATCAGCGTCATGTGAAGCCAAATCAAAGTTTTCGAGTATTCCCAACCCCAGCAGCGCGGCAAGACCTTGCCCATTGGGCGGAATCTCGTGCAGGCGGACCTGCCGGTAATCCATGTGAATCGTACCCACCCAGTCGCAGACATGCGCGGCAAAATCATCGGCAGACAGCCCCCCACCCAAATGCGCCGCATGCGCTGCCATTTTCTGCGCCAGCGCACCGTGGTAGAAACTCTTGCCGCGCGTGGCGGCGATATCTTCAAGCGTAGTTGCCTGACCGCGCAATATCCATTTCTCACCAGCCTGCGGCGCGCGGCCTCCCGGCATGAAATCGCGAACGAAGTCTGGCTGGGCCTTCAACATCTCGGCCTGCCGCGCCCAGCTTACTGCCGTAATCGGCGAAACCAGAAAGCCCTCGCGCGCATAGCCAATCGCAGGCACAAATAATTTTTCAAATGGCAGCTTGCCGAATTTTTCCGCTAGCGCAACCCATTGCGACACTGCACCCGGCATCGTCACCGAATCGATGCCACGCTGCGGCATCGACGTTGCGCCCGGATACTTGTGCGCAAAATAATCCGGTGTCCAGCCTGAGGGCGAACGACCAGACGCATTGAGGCCGTGTAGTTGCTGGCCGTCCCACAGAATCGCAAAGCCATCCGAGCCAATGCCGTTGCTGGTAGGCTCAACGACGGTGAGTGTGATTGCCGCAGCAATGGCGGCATCGACCGCGTTGCCGCCTTGCTGCATCATGGCGAGACCGGCTTGGGCTGCCAGTGGCTGTGAAGTGGCGACAATATTTTTCGCCATCACGGGCATGCGCTGCGATGCGTAGGGGAAATCGTAGGACAAATTTTTCATGTGGGCGGTAGGTGACGGAATTGTTAGGGTGCGTTAGGATGGAATTCTACGCTGCCTCACGCCTCGCCCACACGGGTAGCGTGCGCGCAAAGCGACGGCAGAAAATATTTGACTGCGAGATAAAAATGGCCCCACCGCTCCGCGCTCTCGTGTTCGATGCCTACGGCACACTTTTCAACGTCAATTCCGTGATCGCAACTTGCGAAGCACTGTTCCCGGGCAAAGGTGCTGCGCTATCGCAGTTGTGGCGCGCAAAGCAACTTGAATATTCCTGGCTGCGCAGCCTCATGGGACGCTTTGTTGATTTCAATCAAGTCACTGGTGAGGCGCTACAGGTTGCGTGCAAGTCAATGGGACTCGCGTACTCAGAGGATTTGCTAGCGCAACTAAATGCAGCCTACCGGTCGCTCGCGCTTTTTGATGATGCGCTGCCGACACTTCGACAGCTTCGGAGTCAATCACCCGCGATGAAGTACGCCATTCTATCCAACGGTGCGAGTGAAATGCTGAATGCAGTTGTCGCCCACAACAAACTGGACGCGATGCTGGATGCCGTTTTGAGCGTTGATGAGGTCGGCACATTCAAGCCTGATCCGCGCGTATATCAGCTCGCCTGTGATCGGTTACGCCTTGATCGGCATGAAATCGGTTTTGTTTCCAGCAATGGCTGGGACGCAGCAGGTGCCAAAACGTTTGGCCTCACAACATTCTGGATAAACCGCACCGCGACACCGATCGAGGCGTTGGGCGTTACACCGGATCGTGTGTTGGTATCACTGACGGCGCTACCGATATTGCTAGAGGAATAGCGTTTTCTGTCGCGCCGCCTTTGCCATCCGCGAGCCGCTTCAGCGCTTTCTCGTATTCATAGAGCTCTTCTTCGTAAATGTCCATCACACACGGAATGCAGCCGGTTCCACAGCACTCGTGAGGTTCTGGTTTGCGCGGTGGGGTTGGCATTGGTACGTTCATAAAGACATTTTACGCGAGTCAAATACGACTGGATGTGAACTAACAATCAAGATCAAAATGAAAAACCCCGCATTACGCGGGGTTTCTTGTGGAACGATGCATGATTCATCAATCTTCGACAAACGCCTCCTCGCGTTTCTTGCGGATCGCGGGCAGCATGATGACGATCAACAGTAGCAAGGAAACGAACAGCAAGGTTGCCGACAACGGACGGGTAACAAACGTCGTTGGGTCGCCACGTGACAGCAGCATGGCTCGCCGCAAATTTTCTTCCATCATCGGGCCGAGAATAAAGCCCAACAACAATGGCGCGGGTTCGCAGTCGAGCTTGACGAACAAATAGCCGATAAAGCCGAACAGCGCGGTCATGAGGACATCGAACGGGCTATTCGAGAGCGAATACACGCCAATACAGCAGAACACCAGAATGGCGGGATAAAGCAATCGATACGGCACTTTCAACAGCTTGATCCACATGCCGATCAGTGGCAGGTTCAGAATGACCAGCATAAGGTTGCCGATCCACATCGACACGATCATTCCCCAGAACAAATTGGGGCGCTCGGTCATCACCTGTGGCCCGGGCTGGATACCCTGAATAATCATGGCACCAACCATCAGTGCCATCACAGGGTTCGGCGGGATACCGAGCGTGAGCAGCGGGATGAAGGAAGTTTGTGCAGCAGCATTGTTGGCCGCTTCCGGCGCAGCGACGCCACGAATATCGCCCTTGCCGAATTTTGAGGCATCTTTGGCAATCTTTTTTTCCAGCGTGTATGCTGAAAACGCACCAAGTACCGCGCCGCCACCGGGTAGTATTCCAAGCAACGACCCAAGCGTCGTGCCGCGCAATACCGCTGGATACGCATCCTTGACGTCTTTCTTCGTCGGCCATAGCGACGTGACCTTGTTGGTAAATACCTCGCGCGCTTCGCCTTGTTCGAGATTCTTGATAATTTCGGCAAATCCGAAAACACCCATCGCAATCGCCACAAACCCGATGCCATCGGACAGCTCAGGGATGCCGAAACTGAAGCGCGCCATGCCTGAATTCACGTCCGTTCCTACCAAGCCGAGTAGCAGCCCCAATAAAATCATGCCAATTGCTTTGATCACGGAACCATGTGCCAGTACGACTGCCGCGATCAGGCCTAACACCATCAATGAGAAGTATTCGGCTGGACCGAACTTGAAAGCGATTTGTGCCAGAGGCGGTGCCGCAACCGCCAGCAGGACGGTAGCCACCGTCCCCGCAAAAAAGGAGGCCAACGCCGCTGTCGTCAGCGCGACGCCAGCGCGCCCCTGTCGGGCCATCTGATAACCGTCGAGCGCCGTTACCACCGACGATGACTCCCCCGGAAGGTTGACCAGAATCGCCGTGGTGGAGCCGCCGTATTGTGCGCCGTAGTAAATGCCGGCGAGCATGATCAAAGACGATTCTGGCGGCAGTGTGAACGTTGCCGGCAGCAGCATCGCAATAGTGGCGATCGGCCCGATACCCGGCAGCACGCCAATCAAGGTACCGAGGATGCAGCCAATGAAGCAATACAGGAGGTTGTTCAGCGTTAGTGCGACGCTAAAACCAAGTGCCAAATTCGATAAAAGTTCTTGCACGAGGGTCCCCTTAGCCGCTAATGAAGGATGGCCAAATCGGGAACGGTAGCTTAAGCCCGTACACGAATACCCCGACCGAGAACACAGCGAGGATCAAGCCGCTGATGATGACCTCTTTAATCCTGAATTGGTCACCACCGTAGGATGAAATAACGACCAGCGCGAGGATCGAGACCGCAAGTCCGGCGAGCTTCGCGATCAAGCCGAACAGCACGACGCCACCAAGGATCCAGAACAGAGGCTTCCAGGCAAATTTGCTCACCGGTGGCCCTTCGCTGGCCAATGATTGAATCAAGATCACGATCCCGATGATCCCCATGATGATGCCAAGTACAAACGGGAAATAGCCGGGCCCCATGCGACTGCCAGTGCCCATTGGATATTCATAGAATTTGACAATTATCGCGAACGCAAAACCAATCGACGCGAACATGACGCCCGACCAAAAATCTTTAGGATTCTTGAGTTTCATTTCCCCTCCCTCTGACAGACCCAGTATTTTTTCGCGATTTTAGCATTGCATGCCAACGTCACTGCACTTGCTGCGCTTACTTCAACAGTCCCATTCGCTTCGCCGCCTCGGTATAAACCTTTGCGCGCTCAGCCATGAAGGCCGCCATCTTGTCCACGCCAATATCGACCAACTCAAATCCACCGTCAGCCATGCGCTTCTGGAAGTCTGGGTCTTTATTGATATCGAGACAAATGTCAGAGACTTGTTTACGCATTTCAGCCGTTGCAGACTTCGGCAGCGCTATACCGCGGTAGGCACCATCCACCCAGTCGATCCCGAGCTCTTTGAAGGTCGGCACATCAGGATATTGTGGGTGACGTTTCTCCGTTGCTACGGCGAGCATACGCGTTTTGCTTTTTTGGGCAATCGCCAGTGTCACGTACGACATCGCCATGCTGACGTGTCCGCCGAGGAGCGAGGCCACCAGATCACCAGTACCTTTGAATGGCACATAGGTAGTTTTGATGCCAGCAGCACCATTGAATCTCTCGGTCGCAAGATGATTCGCCGAATTGGTACCTGACCCCGCAATCGTGACGGCACCCGGCATGTCTTTGGCAGCTTTCACTAATTCCTGATAGGTCTTGTAAGGGCTTTCAGAACGCACGACAATCGCATCCGGTGTGTAGTGATAAAAGCAGACGTTATTGATGTCTTCTGTTTTGTACTGAACCACGCCCTCCAGCGGCTGAAGCACCAAGTGCGGCAAATTGGTACTCATCCAAGTGTAGCCGTCGCCCGGAAAGGTATTGGTTTGTGACCACGCAAGCGCCCCGCCCGCACCCGGCTTGGATTCAATGACCATTTCCTGATTGAATTTTTTCTTGAATACCAGTTGCTGGAATCGTCCGGCAATATCGGACTCACCGCCAGGCGCGAACGGGATGATGTACCTCACTGGTTTTTCGGGATAGGCTGCGTAAGCCACGCCACCACCAATTGTTCCCAAGGCACTCATTGCAACCGCCGACATCAACACTGCGCGTAACGCACTCGACTTCATGATGGTTCTCCTCAATAGTTTTATTGGTGACGATTCGAACTTGAAAACTGTCTTAGCAAGCTTCCGCAATTGCGCGCCCAACATCTGCGGTGCTGGCAGTGCCGCCCATGTCAGGAGTGCGCGGGCCGTCGACAAGCACTTTCTCGATGGCTCCGACAATAGCATCTCCGGCTGCTTTATGCCCAAGATGTTCCAGCATCATCGCGCCAGACCATATTTGACCGATGGGGTTGGCGATATTCTTGCCGTAAATGTCCGGCGCGCTACCATGCACGGGTTCAAAGCAAGACGGAAATTCGCGTTCCGGATTCAAATTCGCCGATGGCGCGATACCAATCGTTCCGGTGCAAGCCGGACCCAGATCGGAAAGAATATCGCCGAACAGATTTGAGCCCACGACCACATCGAACCAGTCCGGATGCTGCACAAAATGCGCTGTGAGAATATCGATATGGTATTGCGAGGTTTTGATGTCTGGATATTTGGCCGACATTTCCTTGAAGCGCTCGTCCCAGTAAGGCATGGTGATGGCAATGCCGTTCGATTTGGTGGCCGACGTCACTTGCTTTCTTTGTCGCGTGCTCGCAAGTTCAAACGCAAATTTCAGAATGCGATCTACGCCGCGTCGCGTAAAAATGGTTTGCTGCATGCAAATTTCATGCTCAGTGCCGCTGTAGAGCCGCCCGCCAATGGAGGAATATTCGCCCTCATTGTTTTCACGCACGACCCAGAAATCAATATCACCCGGCTTTCGCCCCGCCAACGGCGAGGGAATGCCCGGCATCAGTCTGACCGGCCGAATGTTGGCGTAAAGCTGAAATTCGCGGCGAATCGGGATGAGTAAACCCCACAGCGATAGATGGTCAGGCACCGTCGGGAATCCGACCGCCCCAAGAAATATCGCCTCGTGATTGCGAATTCCCGCCAGGCCGTCATCGGGCATCATCTTCCCGTGTTTGACGTAGTAATCGCAGCTCCATGGCTTCTCATCAAACTGAAACTGGATATCGAATTTACGGCCCGCCGCCTCCAGTACTCGCATGCCCTCGGGAACAACTTCTTTGCCGATGCCATCACCAGCGATGACGGCGATTTTGTGCTTGCTCATGTTGCACCCCGCTTGAATTGAGACTAATGCGTTTTACCACGAGCTAGGATGGCGTTCCTTGACATGATGCGGGTTTGTACCGGGTCATTCGTATTAAAAATAACCAAACACATTCACTGATGAGGTTCTTCAGACACTTATGGCCTGCGAGGCCTGCCAGTGCTGGTGTTTGGCATATTCAATTGCCCCACTATTTCCGCGCAAACACCAACCATCTAAACGAAAACAGTTGCCGCGAGAACAGCACCAGCAGCGTCGCGATCATGCCGAAATGCACCGGCCACATCCCAATCCAGGGCGAGAGCTGTCCCTGCTCGGTCCATTTCTGAAATACGCTGAGCAGGCTGTAGTATAAAAAGAAAATCAATACCGCCATAAACAGGTTGCCGGACGCACCTGCCCGCGGATTGACGAACGACAACGGCACCGCCATGAGGGCAAGCACCATCGCCGCGATAGGCAGCGCCACGCGCCAGTGCAGTTCAGCAAGCCTTGATGTACGGGTGAGATCATCCGTAGCGGTGATCAACGCCCACGTCGATGTTTGCTTTGAATTAGGTGCATCGGCTTTGACCTCGCGCGCTTCCACACGGATTTTCTGCGTATCGAATTCGATGATGCGAAAATCGAGTTTGCCAGGCGTGCCCTCGTAGTCGCGACCGTTCTTGAGCACTACAAATTTATCGCCGTTTGCCTCGATTTTCTGGAATGCAGATTCTGCGACGACGATGCCGGGACGGCCCTCGGCGTTGTACTGCACAACAAAAATATTGCTGAGCAGGCCCGTATCGCTGGCAGTATTGTCGACAAAGAAAATACGATTGGTGCCGCGCGATTCGATGAAGCTCCCAGGCGACAAGCGGGCGACATCATCCTTACTGCGCAGAATGCGCTGATATTCAGCACTTTGCGATAACGCCCAAGGCGTCAGAAAAAGGCTCAGCAGGCCCGTCAGCAGCGCAATCGGCAGACCGAATTTCAGCACCGGCTTTATCCACGCCGCAATCGACAACCCGGAAGAAAACCACACCGGCATTTCACTGTCCCGGTAGCTGCGCGACAACGCCAGCAACACCCCAATGAACAGTGACAACGCCAGCAACACCGGCAGATAGCCGAGCATCGCAAAGCCCATCAGCGCCATGACCGCTTCAGGCTCGACCGCACCAGCCGAGGCACGCCTGAGGAACACCACCAATTGCTGCACCACCATGATTGCGACCAGCACCGTAATGACGCCCAAGCCGATGCTGGTAAATTCTTTGGTGATACTGCGCTGGAAGATGGTCACAATGAGCTGGAAGGGTGGATTAGGTGATAAAACAACGAGGGGCCAGCAGGCGCTGCGTTTTGACGGCCTATACCGAAACCGGCGATAATTAACACTTATCTGCCCGTCCTTGGCAACCTGCCAGCGGTGACACAAACAGACTAGCAATGCACAAGGAGAACTCTCGTGGAATTTAGCATAAAAGGCGGCGACCTCTCGAAACTCAAGACCGACTGCGTCATCGTCGGCGTTTTTGATTCAAAGAAACTCTCCTCTGCGGCACAGGTTTTGGACCAGGCATCGAAAGGTGCGATTCTCGCCGCAGCAACATCCGGCGATATTTCCGGCAAATGTGGCAGCACATTGTTGTTGCAAGCGGTGCCAAACGTTGCAGCCAAACGCGTGTTGCTGGTGGGTTTTGGCGCTGAGAAAGAATACGGCAATAAAATTTATGTTGCCGCCATGTCTGCTGCATTCAAGGCCTTGAAAAAATCTGCCGCAACCGACGTCACCATTCCGCTGAATGCTAAGCATGCGTCAGCCGACATCGCCTGGAAAGTAGAGCAAGGCGCGATTCTTGCCATAGAAGGCGCGTACCGTTTTAACCAGATGAAAAGCAAGGCTGATAACAAGCATGTCGGCAAGGCACTCACGTTCCATCTGGACGGCAAGGTCAACGAGAAAGCGCTAAATGCCGCCATCAAACGCGGCGATGCTATTGGT
>JANNRY010000517.1:0-18290 GCA_031401935.1 Betaproteobacteria bacterium
TTTTCTTTGCCTCCGGATAAGGAAAATCCAGTGGCTTGATGTTGTTCGCTTTGCCGTGCTTCACCACTTCGGCAGAGAAGTGATGGCCGACGCGAAACGGCACTTTGTATTTGCGCATCAACACATCGGCAAGTTCCTGCGACGCCGTCCAGTCGCTGTTGAGTTCTTCCAGCGCACGTTCGGGACTAATCACCAGCGCGTTCAGGATCCGGTCAAATTGCTTGAGAAATTGAATGGCGCTTTGCACCAACTCGGTGTTCGAGCTTTCCTCCTTCGCGTCTGGCATGCCGGTTGGGATGTTATGCGCGCGCATGACCGGCCCCATTGCCAATGCCAGCGCGGAAGAGACATCGCGTCGCGTTTCGCTCAACAAAACGGGGTTTTGTTTTTGCGGCATGGCACTGGAAACACGGGTATTCATTCCGCGCGCCTGCAGCAATATCCATGGCCGGGTTTGCGAATATTGGGTCATGACATCATTGACGAAATGGCCGACGTGCAAACCCATACTCGTCACGATGCCCGCAACCTCCACCGGGTATTCGGCCGCCAATATTTGCGACGCATCATAGGCGTTGTCGACAATCGCCGCAAAACCCAGGTATTCCGCCATGCGCGTGCGATTCAACGGCCAGCTACTGCCGTTGAGTACCGTGGTACCCATGGGCGAGCGATCAACCCGCGCGTAGGCCTGCCGGATGCGCTGCGCGTCGCGCTCAAATCCGGCCGCATGGCCCAGCAACATATGACCAAGGCTGTTCGGCTGGGCCGCGACGCCATGGGTGTAATTGGGCACGATGGTTTGTGCCTGTTCCTCGGCCAATTTCACCAGGGATTCCGATGCTTTGTTGAGTTGGTCGGCCAAGCTCAGCAGGTTGTCCCGCATAATCGCCGCGCGGTAGGTGGCGAACATGTCTTGGCTCGATCGGCCAGCGTGAAGCAGCGTGACATCCTGCCCCGCGGCAGTGATCAACAAGGGCTCAAATTCGATAACCCTGAAGGGTCTTTTGGCGCCCGGTTTGGCGCCGTCTTCCATGACTTTGACAATAGCGGCGGCAATCTTGGGTGCCTTGGTTTTATCTAGCAAGCCCTCGTCGGTGTTGATGACCGCGGTGGCCTTGTTCATCTCGCCTAACCAGAAAAACTGATCTCGTGGTGTTCCCTTTTGCGCGTAGGCACTCGCGACAAAAAACGACAGCGCCAAGAGTATCGGAAGCTTGTTGTTAAGCTGCATGATTCAAGTCCTTAAGTCCGACAGGCTGTGAGGCAAGCAATGGTTCGCCTAATGGAGATCCATGGATCGAGCAACGCGGGCTAAAACGTGTGCCGCAGACCGGCGCCGAAGCCTTTCGGGTCATTGTTCACCGCAAATGTTGGCAGGTCGGAGCCGCTCAGCGAGGCGCTTGACGCGGCGTTGTTCTTCAACGACGCATAGCGCATCATGAACGTCGTTCGCTTCGAGAGCTCGTAGTTATAGCCAACCGCAGCAAGCTTGCTTTCCGGTTGAAGCGCCGTCGATACCGCGCCATTTTTATTTTGCCCAATGTTCACGAAGAAACGATTTTTACCCGCGGTATAGGTAACCGCCGCCTCATACGCCTTGCGGTCAGTACGACCGGTTGATTTGAATTTCTGGGTCAACAAACCAATCTTTACAGGGCCGATCACAAAGGTGCCCGCGAGGTTTTGGCCTTTTTCAGTCACGCCAGCCGTTACTGTCGCGCCGCGCTGGTCTTTGTGTTTTTCGTTCGCATAATTGATTCTGAAGGGGCCTTTTGCGTAGTCAATACTGATGCTCACGTTTGACGGATTCGCCGTCGCCGTTCTTGCTTCGTTCGCGCCATACATCACACGTGCGGAAAAGCCATTTAGTTCCGGCGACCAGTACTGAACCGTATTGTTTTCGCGGCGATTGAAATTACCGGTGTTGATTATCGACAACTGATTGGCAATCGTCACCTGGGCTGCGGGATCGACGAAAACTGCCGATAACTTGAACGGGCTGTCCCATTTCCCCAGCATGACCGTACCAAAACTACCGATCAACCCGACGCCGCTATTGCGACTCGCAAAAGTGCCGCCACCCTCATCGGGCGTTGCAGCAGACTCAACCTGAAAGAACGCCTTCAAGCCGCCACCAAGATCTTCGATTCCGCGAAAGCCGATTAATGACGACCCATCGTTGACCGTGGTCCGCCTTGCTAGCGGCGTCGCGCCACCATCCGCCTTTAAGCTATTGGCCATCAGCCACACGCGGCCATAAAGGGTGACGGGGTTGGCAGTTTGTGCCATCACGGCAGGCGCAACAGTTGCGCTGGCGATGGCAAGTACGATCAATTTCTTGTTCATTGAGCAGATCTCCGTTGAATGATGGTGTGAGTCTTATGACTTTTTATGAAAGACCAGGCCCACCAATTTTTTTGGTTGCACTACACCGGCCATGCGTGCCGATGGAGGAGACTACCAACCGATAAACTGCTTGTAAAATATATTAAAATCGCACTATCCATACTTTATTGATATGGCAAAATCGGGAGAGCAGAGTGGAATTGCGACACTTACGTTACTTCATCGCGGTTGCCGAAGCCAAAACCTTTACCCGGGCCGCAGAGCAACTGGGTATTCAACAGCCGCCACTCAGTCAGCAGATCAAGGCGCTAGAGCACGAGATCGGATTCAGCTTATTTCGGCGAATACCGAAAGGCATTGAGCTGACGGTAGGTGGCAAAGTGTTCTTCAACGAGGCGCACTCCATTCTGGCCAGTGTCGAACGCGCAAGTCAGCGCGCGAGCAGCGCCGCGCACGGCAGGACCGGCAAACTCTCCCTCGGATTCACCACTTCGACCATCACCCATGAGCTGGCACCCCGCTTGATCAGCGGCTTTCGGCAGGCTTATCCGGATATTGAGCTCGAGTTTCAGGAGGGCAGTGCCGCCAGATTGATCGAGTCGGTAGCGAGTGGCGCGCTCGATGTGGGCATATTGCGCACGCCCGTGTCTCGACCGGACGGCGTCAGCTTTAATCTCCTGTTGATGGAGCAAATGATGCTGGCGTTGCCCGCGATCCATCCGCTTGCCCGCGCTAACCATAAGCGAAGCAGCGAAAAACTTGCGACGCTATCGCTGCTGGCGCTGAAAGATGAACCGTTTATCCTGACGCGGCGTCACGGTGCTGCGGGCATGTATGCAGACTTGATCGCCGCGTGTCATCGCGCCGGGTTCATCCCGCAAATCGTGGCAGAGGTTGAAAACATGCTGTCAAATGTCGCACTCGTTGCCGCAGGGGTCGGTGTGTCTGCAGTACCCGAATCGATGCGCGGCATACACACGGAAAGCGTCACCTACTTTCGGCCCAAGGAAGCGTCGCAACTTGCGGCACCCCTGAATCTGGCATATCTCTCCAACGTGCCCAATCCTACTACCGCGCGTTTCCTTGCTTTTGCGGGTGGCTTGAAATGTGAGAAAGCGCAGTAATGTTGGATGTTCGGCGTGGCCGCCATGCTCACCAGGCACGCTAATTCTGCTATCTTCAATACATGGTCTCCGACGCGATTGATTTGAAACAAGTTCGGCGTGCGCTGGTGGTGAAGTTGCGCCACCACGGCGATGTGCTGCTCACTTCCCCGGTGATTCAGGTGCTGAAAAATCACGCGCCGCATATCGACGTTGATGTACTGGTTTATCAGGACACGCGTGAAATGCTCAGCGAGCATCCGGCGATCAGCGAAGTGCATTGCATCGACCGCGAATGGAAACGGCAGGGCGTATTCCGGCAGGTCGCTGCGGAATTGAAATTATTACGCTCGTTGCGTGCAAGGCATTACGACCTGTTGATTCATCTCACCGAACACCCGCGCGGTGCGTGGCTCACACGTCTGCTCGGGCCGCGCTACTCGGTCGCGCAACGCGCGCAAGGCATCAACGAAGGGCGCGATTCGTATTTATGGAAAAGCAGTTTCACTCATACCTTTCCGTCGCCGCGTGCGACATTTCGTCATACCGTTGAATCCAATCTCGATGCGTTGCGTCGCCTTGGCATTTACCCCAACGAGTCGGAAAAGAAGCTGGTGCTGGTTCCCGGCGAAGCGGCAGAAAAGAAGGTGCAGGCATTGATGGCGCTGCACGGCATCGAGCACAAACGCTTTATTCATATTCATCCCACGTCGCGCTGGTTTTTTAAAACATGGCCACCAAAAAATTTCGCCGAACTGATTTTGGAGCTGGGCAAAAACGGCGAACGCGCGGTGCTCACTGCCGCACCCGCGCCAGACGAACGAAACATGATCGCCGAGATCAAGAGCCTGCTAAAAGCGCCCGTGGTGGATCTGACAGGGTCGCTGTCATTGAAAGAACTCGCCGCGCTCACCGCGCATGCCCGTGCATTCGTGGGCGTCGATTCGGCACCGATGCATATGGCGGCCGCGATGCAGACGCCGACGGTAGCGCTGTTCGGGCCATCGGGTGAGGCGCATTGGGGGCCTTGGGGTGTCGTGCATCGAATCGTTGCCTCGACCGAAGCGCGCCACAGTTGTCGGCCTTGCGGCAACGATGGTTGTGGCGGTTCCAAGGTGAGCGAGTGTCTGACACAGTTGCCTGTGGCGCGGGTTACAGCGGCGTTGAATGAGTTGTTGGCGATTTCGTAGTATTTGCCGGTGCCAATAACCGGCAATGCGACGGCTGAAAAATACCGCTGTCATTTCGAACGCAGTGAGAAATCTGCTTTTTCTTTGGGCCACGAAAAGCAGATTTCTCACCGATAAAGCCGGGTTTGAAACGAATTTATTTTTAAAATTACGTGCTGACGACGATGGCTCTGGTATTCGAGAAGCTAAATCCCAATCGCCGCCATCCCCGGCAACTTGGAAGCTTCGCCCCGCAATGCTGCACTCACCGCTTCCCAAACCGTGTCCACACTAATGCCTGACATCGGAATATCGCTCGTCGCGTTCGGCCCGGCTTGCGGATGATCGATCACAAAAAGCGCAGGTGCCGACAATGGTTTGTAGAGTGCGCTTGGCAGCGACGGGTGATACAGCACCACCATCGGTTTTCTCAATGCGCCGAACAAATGCGTGGGCCCGGTATCGACGCCGACGTAGAGATCGGTACGTGACATCATCGCCACCGTTTCACGCAGACTGAATTCGCCCGCGTAGCTTTTCGCTTTGCCGGGAAGTGCGGCAGTCAGTTTGGCGATGCGCTCCTGATCACTCGCTGCACCATACAAAACAAAACGCGCGTCGGGTTTTTCATTCGCGATACGCGTGGCCAGCGCAATAAAATTATCTATCGGCCAATCGCGATAGCTTTTGGTGGCAAAGCTTGTCACTTGCATGCCGATGAACGGCCCTGCCATGATTGGAAAATCAGCATGCAGGCGCTGCCGTGCAGATGCTGCCTCGGCGTTGGTCACGCAGTAATCCAATTGATAGCCATCAGTCGGAATGCCAACGGCTTGCGGCAACGACAGCGTCCACGCGACTGCATGGATTGTGTTGTCGGCAATGCGCTCAACGGCCGCAAAAAGTTTCGCGTTGATCCGCTCATCATGTTGACGATGCGCCACCACGTGCCTCGATTTTCGCAACGCGTAGCGCACCAGCGCCTCATCGTTGCGCCACACAAACGCCCAATCGTATTCAGCACCGAGCAAAACATCGCGCCAGCCGCGCAGTAACGCCGTGCGCTTGTCGATGCCGCCTGTTCGCTGAATGGTCTGGATGTTTTCCAACACCTCAACGCGTTTTGGGTGGCCCAACACCGTCAGTGTTGCGTTTGGAAAAAAATTGGCGATGGCACGAATCGCGGGCGTGGCGAGCAGGGTATCGCCGATGCGGGTGACATTAATGATCAATACGCGCTTGGCATCGGCGGCCTGTTGCGCAGAAATTGTCCGGGTAGACAGCGCGCTCATGGGCGCGCGTGCAGACGAAATACAGCCTCCATTTTGTCGAGCATCACATCAACGCCAAAATGTTCACACGCAAATGCATAGCCTTCACGGCCCATTTGCGCCCGTCTGGTTTCATCGTTCATCAACAGCGCCAGCGCATCAGCCAACGACTGTGGATTACGCGTGGCGACCATGATCCCGGTGCGGCCATCTTGCACTGCTTCACTAATCGCGCCAACCGATGTGCACACCACAGGCAACCCGCAGGCCATCGCTTGCATGATGCCTTGCGGCACGCCTTCATTGCCGTAGGAAGGTAGCGTAAAAATATCGAACGCCGAAAGCCACTCGGGCACATTGTCCTGATTGCCAACAAGACTCACCACGTTATCAAGTTGCCTCGCCGCTGTTTTTTGCATCAGCCGCTCGTGTTCCGGGCCGCCGCCAACGATGACCAGCCGCCAATCAGAAAACCTGGAAAATTGTGCGCGCAGCAACACCATCGCATCGAGTAAATCTTCATGGCCCTTCCAGTCCCGCAGCGTGGCGACGATGCCGATGGTTGGCCGATTGTCGAGGCCGAGCTTGGCGCGCATCGCCAGCTTATCCAGCGGTCGATAAGTATCAAGCGCAATGCCGGTGCGTACTGACGTCATGCTATCAAGTGCGTAACCGTTATCACGATGCAATTGCTGCCGCAACGCTTCGCCCGTCGTCACGATATGTGCAGTCGCTTTTTCGTAGAGCCAGCGCGTGGAAAAATGATTGTTGATCGGCGTCGAAACATGGCGCGTGCGTACCAGCGCGGGCATGGCGTCCAAGGTGGCACATGCGACCGCCGACAGCCAGCTATCGGTCGAGCTGTGCGTGTTGATGATGTCGTATTCTTTGCCGTGTCGTTTGAGCCAATCGCGCAACGCGAGCAATGGGCCGAGGCGTTTCTTCGAAATATTCACGGCCTCAACCGGGATACTCAAGCGCGTTGCCGCCGGAAATATCTCCGCCTCTGCTGGTGTCAGTAACGTCACACGATGCCCGCGATCCAGCATGCCGCACGCTTCCGTCAGAATGCGAATTTCTTGGCCGCCCCAGCCTAGAGAGGATTCGGTGTGGAGGATGGAGAGGGTGGAGAGGGGGTTCATTGGTGATGAAATTGTGAACGTGCAGGAAATTAAGGCGTATCGCCAACCTGATTGTATCGTCCCAACGCATGCAATCTACAAGGGCGATCAAAGAACGCCATTCGGTGAGCTTTTTCAGGCATTTGTTGTCTGCGAACCTCGTCAGTGCTGGTGATTGCTTAATTTATGCTGGCATCAAGCCGACTGCATCAGTCACTAAAGTGCAGATCACAATAATTCTGCTATCTTCGCCAAATGCACCTCTCACACGCCAACGCCGCATCGCCCGCATGAAACTCGCCCTCATCCGCGCTAAGTACGACCCTTTCGGCGGTGCCGAGCGATTCCTGAACAGCGCGGCCGAAGCGCTGGTCGCGCAGGGTGCCTCACCGACCATCATCACCAGGGCTTGGCCGCAAAGTGCCAGTGCAGCCATCGCACACAAAATCGTCAACCCGCGCTATTACACGTCCGCTGGTCGTGATCGTGGCTTTGCGCGTGCGACGTGTGAATTGCTGCAAACAGAAAAATTCGACTTGGTGCAATCGTATGAACGCATTAATTGTTGCGATGTATTTCACGCGGTGGATGGTGTGCATGCAGAGTGGCTCACGCAACGAAAACGCGTGCAAAGCCCACTCAAACAATTCGGCGTGCGCATCAATCCGCATCATCGCTATGTGTTGGAAGTAGAGCGGCAGATGTATCAATCGCCGCGGCTCAAAGCAGTGATCTGCATCTCGCAAATGGTGAAACAGGATGTGCTCAGGCATTACGATATCGCACCTGAAAAACTGCACGTGATTTACGGCAGCATTGATACCGAAACGTTTCACCCACGTTTGCGCGATGAACATCGGCGTGACATGAGGAAGCAACTGCGTATTCCGCAGAGCGCCCCTATCGCGATCTATGTCGGTTCAGGTTTTGAGCGAAAAGGGGTGCTGGGATTTCTCTTGTCGGTCGCGAAAGTCGACGGCATGGGCGCGATTGTGGTTGGGCGCGATAAAAACATGTTCCAGTATCAGGCGTTTGCGGATTCGATTGGCATGACTGATCGCGTGATTTTCACGGGCGGTATCAGCGATGTGCGACCTTACTACGCTGCCAGTGATGTATTCGTGATGCCCACCCTGTACGAACCGTTCGGTTTGGTATTTGGTGAGGCCATGGCCTGTGGCTTGCCGGTGGTGGCGAGCACGCAATCGGGCGCGGCAGACTGGATTACACACGGCGTTGACGGGTTTGTGGTGGACGCGCTGGATACGCTGGCAATTGAGCAATCCATTAAAGCGGCGCTGGCCGATCCTGATATGGGAGCTAGAGCGCGGGCGAAGGTGCTGCCTTACACACAGGCGGCGACGAGCGCGCAGTATGCAGCGCTTTACCGGCAGTTGTTGGGTTAGGGCGGGGTGTTATCTCAGTGCTACGTTCTTCCCCCTTTCTTAAAGGGGGATTGAGGGGGATTTTCGGTATTCGCATGCCCAGGAAATTTTGCCGGACGCGACGACTGACAAACCCTCCTGACCTCCCTTTGGAAAAGGGAGGAATACGACATCGTAGTTTCAGCGCGATGCGCAGTCGGGAACTGTAAAATACCCACAGATAAAAACCGCAACAATCGAAAGCTGGACCATGGATAAAGTATTGGTAACGGGCGGCGCAGGGTTTCTTGGCTCGCATTTATGTGATCACCTGATCGCGGGCGGCGCCGATGTGTTGTGCGTGGATAATTTTTTCACCGGCAGCAAGGCCAACATCGCGCATCTGCAAAATAATCCGTACTTTGAATTGATGCGCCACGACATCACGTTCCCGCTGTATATCGAGGTGAATGCGATTTACAACCTCGCCTGTCCCGCCAGCCCGATCCACTATCAGCACGACCCGGTGCAAACCACCAAGACCAGCGTGCACGGCGCGATCAATATGCTGGGTCTAGCCAAACGCACCCGTGCGACCATTTTGCAGGCGTCAACTTCCGAAGTTTATGGTGATCCCGAAATCCATCCGCAGACCGAGGATTATTGGGGGCGCGTGAACCCGATTGGGCCGCGCAGTTGTTACGACGAAGGCAAACGTTGCGCCGAGACGTTGTTCTTTGACTATCACCGCCAACATCAACTCGCGATCAAAGTCGTGCGTATTTTTAATACCTACGGCCCGCGCATGCATCCAAACGATGGCCGCGTGGTCAGCAACTTTATCGTCCAGGCTTTGCGTGGTGAAGACATCACCGTCTATGGCAGTGGCGAACAGACACGCAGTTTTTGTTATGTCGATGATCTGATCGAGGCGATGTTGCGGATGATGCAATCGCCCGCAAACATTACCGGGCCGATAAATATTGGCAACCCGGTGGAAGTGACGATGCTGGAGCTGGCTGAGCGCATTATTTCGCTTACTGCATCGACATCGAAACTTTGTTTCAAAGCCTTGCCGCAAGACGATCCCAAGCAGCGGCAGCCCGATATCTCGTTTGCCAGGAGCGCATTGAAATGGGAGCCGAAGGTGTCGCTTGAAGATGGGCTGAAGGCGACCATCGATTATTTTCGTCGCACGCTTTGAGCATCGGCCGCCTGTTCGTCATGTTGAATTTCTGCCATGGCCGCTGACGTAAAAAGTCTCTACGGCCGTTTGCTTGGCTACGTGAAGCCTTACCGGTGGGCGTTCGCCGGCAGCGTGCTAGCCATGGCCATTGGCGGTGCTGCGGAAGGTTCGTTCGCGTGGTTCCTTAAAAACATGCTGAGCACGCTGTTTGTCGAAGGTAACGAAAAATACGCAATCTGGGCGGCACTCGGCATTGTGCTGATATTTTTTATCAGCGGCTTGTCACACTTTACGTCTGGTTACGGCATGCAGTGGGTGGGCAACAAGGTCATCCTCGATTTCCGCAATCAAATGTTTCAGCGCCTGATCCGCCTGCCGATTCCGTTCTTTCATCAAGCCACGACCGGCACGTTGATGTCGAAGATTTCCAACGACGTGTACGGCGTGCAACTGGCCGCGACCACGGCGCTCAACAGCATGGTGCGCGGCGGCGTGACGCTGGTGGTGTTGCTGGTGACGATGTTTATCATC
Source organism: Betaproteobacteria bacterium (assembly GCA_031401935.1). Taxonomy (GTDB): domain Bacteria; phylum Pseudomonadota; class Gammaproteobacteria; order Burkholderiales; family Usitatibacteraceae; genus UKL13-2. The sequence goes on from JANNRY010000517.1 coordinate 10,095, forward strand.
AACTGGAAACTTACCCTTATCATTTTTGCGACGGTACCGATTCTGGGCTTCATCATCAATATCTTCGGCAAACGCATTCGCGATATTGGTCGCGATGGATTGACATCGTGGGGTGCGCTGAATGACGTGCTTGAGGAATCGATTCGTAGTCAGAAGGTCATCAAAATTTTTGACGGCGCCGCGTACGAAACCAAGCGTTTTGACAATGTCGCCAACCGCATCCGCCGCAACGCCATGCGCCACGCCATCGCCGCTGCTGCGTCCACACCGTTTACGCATTTGATCGTCTCGATCGCCATTGCGCTCATCGTCTATCTTGCGGCGAGCCCGCAATATGGCACCGGCATGGAGGTCTCGGAGTTTGTGGCCTACATCATCGCCGCCGCCGGTCTGGTGCCGCAGATCAAGGGGCTCTCCAGTGTGAACGAACAAGTGCAGCGTGGTCTGGCTGCGGCTGAAAGCGTGTTCGGTTTGATCGACGCAGCGGCTGAGCAGGATCATGGCAGCATTGAATTGACGCGCGCGGCTGGGCATCTCCGCTTTGAGGCCGTGAGTTTGCAGTACGCCAACCAGTCCAGCCCTGCGCTGATTGAGGTATCGCTCGACATTCAACCTGGCGAAACAATTGCGTTGGTGGGCGCATCGGGCGGTGGCAAGACCAGCCTTGTGAATCTTGTTCCGCGCTTCTTCTTGCCGACTGCCGGTCGCATCACGCTCGATGGCCACGCGCTCGACGACATCAAGCTCACCAATTTACGGCAGCAGATTGCGTTGGTGAGTCAAGATGTTGTTTTGTTCAACGACACCGTGTCCGCAAACATCGCCTATGGCAAGCAGGGCACATCGACGCCAACAGAAATCGAGGATGCGGCAATGGCGGCGCATTGCCTTGATTTTATTCGCGCGCTGCCGAATGGTTTTGACACCGTCATCGGTGAAAACGGTGCGCTGCTTTCCGGGGGACAGCGACAGCGCCTCGCTATTGCGCGCGCCCTGATCAAAAACGCGCCGATTCTGCTTCTCGATGAGGCGACATCGGCCCTCGACAGCGAATCCGAACGTCAGGTGCAAGCGGCATTACAAACTCTGATGCGCGGGCGCACCACCATCGTGGTTGCGCACCGGCTCTCGACGATTGAAAACGCGGATCGCATCGTGGTGATGGGGCACGGCAAGATACTCGAGATCGGCTCACACACCGAGCTCTCCGTCAAAGGTGGCGTCTACGCCAGTTTGCACCGCCTGCAATTCGAAAATGTCTGACACGCGTAGCGCGTCGCCGTCGTTGCCATCATCGCCAGACGTACCGCCGTCGTTATCAATTTCCATTGTTGTTTATTTCCCCGATGCGCAGTGGCTGACGACGACATTGGAAACATTGGTTGCCGCGCTGGCGAATGCACGGCACGCGGGCGCAATGCGACGTGCAAAAATTTGTCTGATCGATAACGGTGCGGCGTCCAACGCTTCGCCTTTCAGCGTGCAGCTTGCGGCCTTGTGCAAGGAGTTCGGCTGGATCGACGTCATCAGCATCGCCGGGCAAGGCAATATCGGCTATGGCCGCGCAAATAATCTCGCCATCGCGCGCTGTGCTGAATCAGATTTCCACCTCGTGCTCAACCCCGATGTGAAACTGGCTGAAGACGCGATCACCAATGCGCTGCGTTACCTTCAAGAACACATTGCGTGCGCCATCGTTTCACCGGTGGCAACCGCACCCGACGGACAAGCGCTTAATTTGGTAAAACGCTTCCCGGATTTGCTCACCCTTGCGCTACGCGGCTTCGCACCGGATTGGATCAGGCAACGTTTTCGCGCTCGGCTCGACGCCTATGAATACCGGGAAACGCCTTACGACGCCCCGTTGGATAACGCGGAGATTGTCAGCGGCTGCTTCATGATGATGCGCAAAGCCGCGTTGCTGCGCGCCGAGGGATTTGACGCCGCATTTTTTCTTTACTTTGAAGATTTCGATCTAAGCTATCGCATCGCTAAGTTTGCGAGCATCGCCCGCGTGCCCGCAGTGCGGATTGTGCATGCGGGCGGGAGCGCGGCGGCGAAGGGCTGGCGGCACGTGTGGCTGTTCGCGCGTTCGGCGCTGCGATTTCATTGGAAGCATGGCTAAGGTCGCCATTTGGCGAGCCTCACCGAGCAAAAACAGCCTGAACGCCGCACCAGTACTAGGGTTTGTTAATCCGTGCCTAATCCAAGCTCCTGAATTTTTCGCGTGAGTGTGTTGCGTCCGATACCTAGCAATGTTGCCGCTTCAATCCGTCGCCCGCCGGTATGTTCAAGCGCTTTGCTGATGAGCGCAGCTTCGAATGAACGATTGAGCCCGTCAAAAATTTCCTTTTCGCCGCGTCCCAGCGATGCCGTTACTTCACGCTCCAATGCGCGCCGCCAATTGCCATCGAGCAGTGCAGCGGCTTTTTCACCGACGCTGCCTCGCATGTCGGCGGGCAGATCGGCCACCTCGACAGTTTGTGCAGGCGCCATCACCGTGATCCAGTGGCAGAGATTTTCTAATTGCCTCACATTGCCGGGAAATTCCTGTTGCGAAAGAAAGGCAAGCGCGTTTTCGGAAAGACGTTTTGCATCGACGTTTAATTCACGCGCACTTTTTGCCAGAAAATGCTTCAGCAACAACGCAATATCTTCGCGGCGCTCGCGCAGTGATGGCAGCCGCAGGCGAATGACGTTCAAGCGGTGATAAAGATCTTCGCGAAACAATCCTTCCTTGACGCGTGCATCCAGATCCTGATGTGTTGCTGCGATAACGCGCACGCTTGCTGTCATTGGCAGGTGGCCGCCAACCCGATAGAACTGTCCGTCGGACAACACGCGCAGCAGTCGGGTTTGCAAATCCGGCGGCATGTCGCCGATCTCATCGAGAAACAACGTGCCGCCATCGGCTTGCTCGAACCGTCCGCGTCGCATCGTCGCTGCACCAGTAAATGCACCGCGTTCATGGCCGAACAACTCGCTCTCCAGCAAATCTTTTGGGATCGCGGCAGTATTGATTGCGATGAACGGCTTGGCAGCGCGAGGACTGTGGCGATGCAGGGCGAGCGCCACCAATTCCTTGCCGGTACCGGATTCGCCGGTGATCAAAACGGTGGCATGCGATTGTGACAGTCGGCCGATGGCGCGAAATACTTCCTGCATGGTCGGGGCTGAACCGAGTATCTCCGGCACATTGCCGGCGATCACCTCGCTCGGCGATTTGCGTACCGATTCATCAAGTGCGCGGCGGATCAATTCAACCGCGTGATCGACATCGAATGGTTTGGGCAGGTATTCAAAGGCACCACCCTGAAACGCCGCGACTGCACTCTCCAGATCTGAATAGGCGGTCATGATGATTACCGGCGTAGTCGGTACCTTTGCTTTGAGTTGCTGCATGAATTCGAGACCGCTTGTGCCCGGCATGCGGATATCGCTGATTACCGCTTGCGGCGCACTGTCCTCGAGCGCATCCAGTGCATCCTGCGCGGCGGCGAAGGAGCGAAACACGATGCCTTCGCGCGTGAGGGATTTTTCAATTACCCAACGAATACTTTTATCGTCGTCGATGATCCAGACTGGCCGCATGACCCGCTTTCAAGAATATTGTGATGTTTCAGGGGTGGATTGAACGTTGCGCACGGGCAACAACACAGTGAAGCGCGTCTGGCCCGGCACGCTATCGAATTCGATAATGCCTTGGTGCTGGTTGACCAAATCCTGCGCGATCGACAGCCCTAAACCGGTGCCACCATCGCGGCCCGATACCAGAGGGTAAAAAATCTTGTCCTGTAATGCCTTGGCAACCCCCGGGCCGTTGTCGGTAATTTCGATCATGATCGCGTATCGGTAGCGCACACGCGCTAGCGTTACCTGTCGGGCGATTCGCGTCACGATGCGAATTTCGCCGCGACCTTTCATCGATTGCGCCGCATTTCTGGCGACGTTAAGTAACGCCTGGATCAGGTGTTCGGTCTCGCCGATGAGCTCGGGAAGGCTGGTGTCGTAGTCACGCACAATGCTGATGCCATCCGGAAACTCCGCCAACACCAGCGTGCGCACACGCTCAAGCACTTCGTGAATATTGAGGCTGATCAGCTTTGGCAGTCGATGTGGTGTCAGCAGGCGATCCATCAACGCTTGCAGCCGATCAGCTTCTTTCACGATGACTTGTGTGTACTCTTTCAATTCATTCTGCGGCAGTTCGCGTTCCAGCAGCTGCGCCGAGCCACGAATGCCGCCAAGCGGGTTCTTGATTTCGTGGGCCAGATTGCGGATCAATTCGCGGTTCAGTTGCTGATGCTCAAGAATTTTTTCTTCGCGAACGATTTTCATTTGCTGATCCTGCCGATGAAACTCCAGCGTCAAACGTTGCCCTTCGGCGGGTGCGGCTGTGCAGGCCGTGTGCAAAAGGGTGGCGGCTGCGGTTTCGAGCGTCAATTCGTTTTCACTGAAACCAGCATCGTGTTTGACAACCTGATTCAGCATCGCAAACAAGGCAGCGTTGCCAACGTGGGCAGAGAACAATCGTGCACAGGGTTGGCCCAGCGCATTTTTTTTGCTGAAGGCAAACATGGTTTCGGCCGCGGTATTGGCGTATTTCAACGCAAACGAGCGATCAAGAATGATGACTGCGGTTGATAACAAGTCGAGGCCGGCATATTGAGGAGAGGTAGAGGGAGAGGGCGACATTTCTTTTTGGTCACGGCAAAATTTTCGGTGTTGAGAAAGTAAAGGGATAAAAAGCAAGTTCTGCGCCATTCACCTGATACCGACAAATTGAGCATTTGAGCATACCGTTTTTCGGTATTGAAGGCGGCGAAAAGAAGGAGGTGAAAAAAAACGCCGAGGGCTCATCACCCTCGGCGTTACAAATATCGATCGGCAACCCGATCGAAAGGAGACGTTATTGCTACCTGGCCTGCAATTCCTCACGCAGCGCGGCAATATTTCCTTCATGCACCGACAACTCATCCTGCAAATTGCGAATACGTTCGAAGTGCTGCTCAATTTCCGCCCGGGCTTCCGGGCTGATGAGTGGCTTTAGCAGCGTCGCGGTCTGTATTGTTGCAGCGAACGAGGCACGCTTGGTGCGAATATCGCTTGACCGGCGTTGCTCTTCGGCAAGGGCGACCCGTGTTGCATCGAGTGATTTCTCCTCCGCCCGAATTTCGCTTTGCAATAGTCGTAAACGAACATCGGCACGACGTTGCTGCGCCCGTTCCTGAGCGTTATCTGTGTTCAGGCTGGCGACGATGGCTGACGAAGGTGCTTGTGATGGCGCTGAAGTTGGCACAACCAATGTGGGGCTCACCGCAGCAGCAGGGAAGGTGATGGGCGCTGCGGCCATTGTGTAGGTGGGTGACGGCACGCTGACCACTTTTGCAACTGCAACCGAGCGGACCGCTGGCGTTTGTGCCCCAGCAGGGCCTGTCGATGATTGAATGACCGTCAACGGTTCCAGATCAAGCTTGGTGCCGCCCTTGATCGGTGAATTTGCGTAAGTGACGCGACCACTTTCATCTACAAATTTGTAAATCGTTTGCGCGCTCTGCGCAAACAGCATCGCGGGCATGACAACCGAGCAGGCAACTAGTGATTTCGCGAGTCGAATCATTGCGTTTTCGTCCGGATTTATCACCCGGCAAGTCCGCGTTGGAGGGTCTTACAGGATACGACTCGAAAAAATCTTTTGCAATACAACGACTTGTGGTTAGTGAGGTGCTTGGCCACTACCGGTAGTTTGTCGCGTTGAATCTACCCGTTGTTGGAGGGAATTTTTTGCTAAATGCCGCTTTGTAGTGGCCAAACGGACAAAAGAAGGACGAAAAAAGGGCGGAACGACGTGGCCGTTCCGCCCTTAATGCTCCTTTTGTGCGGTTGCTTTTTAGCTAGAGGCGCAGTTACAAGGAGTAATACATATCGAACTCGATCGGATGCGTCGTCATACGGAAGCGTGTCACTTCCTGCATCTTGAGTTCAATATAGGCATCAATCATTTCGTTCGAGAACACGCCACCACGGGTGAGGAATTCACGATCCTTGTCCAGATAATCCAACGCTTGATCAAGCGAAGAACACACGGTTGGGATCTTGGCATCTTCTTCCGGCGTTAGATCGTACAAATTCTTGTCGGATGGGTCGCCCGGATGAATCTTGTTCTGCACGCCGTCAAGGCCTGCCATCATCATTGCAGCAAAAGCCAAGTATGGGTTGGCGGTTGGATCCGGGAAGCGCACTTCGATGCGACGCGCTTTATCGGATTGCACATACGGAACCCGGATCGAGGCAGAACGATTGCGCGCAGAGTAAGCCAACTTCACAGGCGCTTCGAAGCCAGGTACCAGACGCTTGTAGGAGTTAGTGCCCGGATTGGTGATGGCGTTAAGCGCGCGTGCATGCTTGATGATGCCGCCGATGTAGTAAAGCGCGAACTCTGACAGACCCGCATAACCGTTGCCGGCGAACAGGTTCTTGCCGTCTTTCCAAACCGACATGTGCACGTGCATGCCTGAGCCGTTATCGCCGACGATGGGCTTCGGCATGAATGTTGCCGTTTTGCCATAGCTGTGCGCGACGTTCTGCACCACATACTTAAGGCGCTGGTTCCAGTCACCGCGTTTCACCAAGGTTTCAAATTTAGTGCCGATTTCACACTGTCCGGCATTTGCGACCTCATGGTGATGCACTTCCACTTCAACGCCGACATCCTCGAGCGCGGTACACATTGCCGAGCGAACATCTTGCAACTGGTCCACCGGTGGAACAGGGAAGTAGCCACCTTTGACAGTCGGGCGATGGCCGAGATTGCCGCCTTCAAATTTTGTGTCGGTCGACCAGGCTGCCTCCTCTGAATAAATTTTACAGGAGCTGCCGGACATATTGTCGGACCACTCGACGGCATCAAAAATAAAGAATTCTGGTTCCGGGCCAAAGTAAGCAACATCACCGAGACCACTCGCTTTCAAATACGCTTCTGCACGTCGTCCGAGCGAGCGCGGATCGCGGTCGTAACCTTTTCCGGTCGAGGGCTCGATTACATCGCAGGACAGCACCAATGTGGGCTCGTCGTAAAAAGGATCGATGAAGGCAGAATCCGGGTCCGGCATCAGAATCATGTCCGACGCCTCTATGCCTTTCCAACCGGCGATAGAAGAACCATCAAACGCATGTCCCTCCGTGAATTTATCTTCGCCGAATGCCTTGACCGGCACGGATACATGTTGCTCTTTGCCCTTGGTATCGGTAAAACGGAAATCAACAAATTTGACCTCGTTATCCTTTACCATTTTCAGTACTTCTGCGACAACCATGGTGTTCTCCTGATTAATATTCAAAATAAAGCGAAGTTAACGTCGAGCTGACTGGGAAAAATAGCAGAAAGCATGCCACTTAAGAGTGCCACTTAAATAATTGATTAATAGCAGGTTTTCATCCAAACACTTATTGTTTTGCACCAACTTAAGGCGCGTCCCGACTGCGCGCACCAATATGGGGCGCTTGATGTCTGGTCGCTTCGCCATAATACAGAAGTCTGAAGGTTTCAATCTAAAGGAGCTACTGTTGTTGATTTCGCCAATTCACGCCAAGCAAGATGACTGATCGCTACGCCGTTTTCGGCAACCCGATCGCACATTCCAGATCGCCAGAACTCCACGCTGCATTCGCGCGCGAGTTCGGCCTGGATATTCAATATGACCGACTGCTCGCGCCACTCGACGGCTTCTTAGAAGCGGTTGACGCATTCCGACTCGGCGGCGCCTCAGGTGCCAACGTAACGCTGCCATTCAAGCTGGAAGCGTTCGCCTATGCGACCCAACGCAGCGAGCGTGCTGAGCGATGCGGATCAGTGAACACGCTTCGATTCGATAGCACCGGTGTTTTTGGCGACAACACCGATGGGGTTGGCCTCTGTCGCGATATCGTTGAGAACATCGGCCAACCCTTGATGGGTGCAAGAATTCTGCTCGTTGGTGCCGGCGGTGCGGCGCGCGCGGTGGTGGGCGCGCTACTTGACTGCAAACCTGAAGTACTGGCCATCAATAACCGCACACCCGCAAAGGCACAAGCGATCGTCGATGAGTTCAACGAAGGGGGCGTATTTCGTGCCATCGAAACCGCGCAGCTGCAATCACAGTGTTTCGATGTTCTGATCAACGCCACTTCCGCCAGTCTCGAGGGAAGTTTGCCGTC
>JANNRY010000518.1:0-10816 GCA_031401935.1 Betaproteobacteria bacterium
GTACGCGCAGCAGGCACGCGAAGTGGACATCATCATCACCACCGCACTGATCCCCGGCAAGCCCGCGCCCAGACTCATTACCGCAGACATGGTGAAATCGATGAAGGCCGGCAGCGTCATCGTCGACATGGCGGCCGAGCAGGGTGGTAATTGCGAGCTCACCGAGCGGGACAAGACGGTGGTCAAGCACGGCGTCACCATCGTCGGCTATACGGACCTGGCAAGCCGCCTTGCGAAACAATCCTCTACGCTTTACGGCACCAACTTGTTCCGGCTTGCCGAGGAACTCTGCAAGACCAAGGACGGTGTGATCAACGTCAACATGGAAGACGAAGCAATCCGTGGTCTTACCGTGATCAAGCAGGGCGAAGTCACGTGGCCGCCGCCTGCGCCCGCGCCTAAACCCTCAGCCGCGCCTGCAGCGGCCAAGCCTGCCGCCGCCTTGGCAGTGCCGACAAAAAAAGGCCATGGCCACGGCGGCGGTGCGCCGATGTCGGCCAACAAACTCACCATTATGTTCGCCGTCGCCGCTGCCGTATTCTGGTTTGTGGGTGCCAACGCACCCGCTGCCTTCCTCGGCCACTTCACTGTCTTTGTCCTCGCCTGTTTCGTCGGCTACATGGTGGTGTGGAACGTCACACCGGCATTGCACACGCCGCTCATGAGCGTGACTAACGCGATCAGCAGCATCATCATCATCGGCGCGCTGGTGCAGATTGCGCCGCCTGCGATGGCAGGAGTATCCCGTCCGGATGAAGTTATTCGCTGGCTCGCCGTCGCGGGTATTGGCCTCACTGCCATCAATATGTTCGGTGGCTTCGCGGTGACGCAGCGCATGCTCGCTATGTTCCGTAAATAAGGGAGACGAGACCATGTCTGCAAGTTTGGTCACCGTTTGTTATATCGCCGCCATCATTCTCTTTATCCTGAGTCTGGGTGGACTTTCCAATCCCGAATCATCACGCCGCGGCAATCTCTACGGCATGATCGGCATGACCATTGCCGTGCTGGCCACTGTCTTCGGTCCGCGTGTCACCAGCGGCGGTATTGCCTGGATTGTCGGCGCGCTGCTGGTTGGTGGTGGTATCGGCGTCTATTTGGCGCGCACCGTACAAATGACGCAGATGCCCGAGTTGGTCGCATTCATGCACAGCCTCGTCGGTCTGGCCGCGATGGTGGTTGGCTTCGCAAGCTATATCGATCCGGGTTCCATGTTTGATCTGGTCTCCAGCGCGCCGCTGAGCGCCGCCGAAAAAACTATTCATCACGTCGAGGTGTACGTCGGCATCCTTATTGGTGCCGTGACGCTGTCCGGTTCGGTGATCGCCTTTGGCAAGCTCTCCGGTAAGATCGGCGGCAAACCATTGCTGCTGCCGGGTCGTCACTGGCTGAATCTCGCCGGCCTGATCGCTGTGATCTGGTTTGGCCGTGAATTCATGGCCGCGCAGACCATTCAACAAGGCATGACGCCACTCATCATCATGACCGTGATCGCGTTGCTGTTTGGCATCCACATGGTCATGGCCATCGGCGGCGCAGACATGCCGGTGGTGGTGTCGATGTTGAACAGTTATTCCGGCTGGGCAGCGGCGGCGACGGGCTTCATGTTGTCGAATGATTTGCTCATCGTGACGGGCGCACTGGTGGGTTCCAGCGGCGCGATTCTTTCGTACATCATGTGTCAGGCGATGAATCGCAACTTCATCAGCGTGATTGCGGGCGGCTTTGGTTCGGCCGGCGGAACGGTCGCGAAGGCAGCCGATGGAGAGCCTGTTGGTGAAGTAGTGCCGGTGAGTGCAGTCGAAACGGCCGAATTGCTGCGCGACGCGAGAAGCGTGATCATCGTGCCGGGATACGGCATGGCGGTCGCACAGGCGCAGCACACGGTCAACGACATCACCCGCTTTCTTCGTGAAAAAGGCGTCAACGTGCGCTTCGGTATTCACCCTGTCGCAGGCCGCATGCCGGGCCATATGAACGTATTGCTGGCTGAAGCGAAGGTACCGTATGACATCGTGCTGGAAATGGACGAGATCAACGAAGACTTTCCGAATACCGATGTGGTGATGGTTATTGGTGCCAACGACATCGTCAACCCGAGTGCGCAGGATGATCCGGGCAGCCCGATTGCTGGCATGCCAGTGCTGGAAGTGTGGAAGGGCAAGACCTCGATTGTGATGAAGCGCAGCATGGCCTCGGGCTACGCAGGGGTCGATAATCCGCTGTTCTACAAAGAGAACAACCGTATGCTGTTTGGTGACGCGAAGAAGATGCTCGACGAAGTGCTGGGCGCGTTAAAGGCCGGGTAAATCCGAGTCTGATCAGCGACAAAATCATGCGTACCGGATGGGTTGGTTTGATGTTTGCCGTGCCGGTTTTGTTTGCAGGTTGTGAATGGTGGATGGGACGCCCGGTGAAGCAATCGCCGGGCGTTCTTGTTTCTGCCGACCCGGCGCAATCCGAACCTGACGGTGCGCCAACGTTTGACAAACCGGGCTACCAGATCAAGCCACTGGCGAAATATGAAATCAAAGCTCGCGTGCTTTCCAGCGAACGCTATCGTTGGGACGCCGGTGCTGATCTTGTGCCGGTCGATTTGGCCGTCGGCTGGGGCGCGATGTCCGATACGGCCGTGCTCAATCAGCTAGAGATTAAGCAAGGCGGACGCTGGTACCAATGGCGCACAGAATCGTTTCCAATCCCCGTCGATGCAGTCACGCGCCTCAGCGCCAACATGCATCTCATCGCCGCTGATAAAGCCGTCGCCAAGCAAATTTCGCGCGCACGAAGTGGTCAAATCGTGACGATGAAAGGTTATCTGGTGGAAGCCCGTCGCGCCGATGGGTTCACGTGGACCAGTTCGCTATCACGAAACGATAGTGGAGGAGGCGCGTGCGAGTTGATGTGGGTGTCGGCGTTTGAGATTGAGTGAACACCAAATGAGCACCAAATGAGCACTAAACAATCTTCGCCAACGGCAAATACAAATTCACACAAGCGCCGCCACCTTTCATCGGCACGAATTCCACTTCGCCGTGCAATTTCGCGGCACGGATTTTCATGTTATCCAGCCCGCGTCCTGATGATTTGCTCACGTCCAATCCGACGCCGTCATCAGTAACGCGCACAAACACTCTTGCATTGGCGTAGTCCACTCCGGTTGAAAGGGTGATGCGTTTGGCGCGTGCGTGCTTCAAGGTGTTGGTAAAAGCTTCTTGAACAATACGTAACACACTGCGCACATTTTCTGGATCGAGGTAGGCCAGTGGCGGCAGATCGCTCACCGCCCACTCCAGCGATATCCCGGCTGCTTTCAGGCGCGGCTCCAGACGGTAGCGCAGATTTCCCAGCACGACCAAAAGATCGCTTTCAACTGGCTCCAAAGAGTCGATCGTAAGTTTTAGCTCGTCGATGCAATCGGTCAGCGTTTCTTCAAGTTGATGCTGCGAGAACGAGCTCACACGCGAAAGCGCCAGCGTCGACATAAGGTGGGAGCCGATGCCGTCGTGCATATCGCGCATCAGGCGTTGCCGTTCGTCTGACGTGGTGCGTTGTTGATCAAGAAAGCGAAGTCGTTCGTAGCTGAGAGCAAGTTCGCGCTCACGTTCACGCACCCGCGAGGCAAGCTCCGCGTTGAGCGTTTCATGTTGCTGCAATACGCCGACGAAGCGGCGTATCAACAGAATGGCTACCGCAAACAGCAGCAGGGGACCACCTAGCGGCAGCAGGTACAACGTGTCAAATTCAAACCGCTCCTCGTAATTCACCAAATCGTGCATCGCGAGTAGAAAATTGATCACGATGGCGCCGAGCAAGGTTAAATTTTCCAGCTTCGGGTCGCGTGTGAGTGCGTGACCAAGGACGACCAGCATCGGTACTGCAATCAGCGCGTTGACAAGAAATACTGTGGTCACCACGATGCCGCTCGATGTGGCAAACAACAGCACTGTTCCGGCCGCTGCAAAAATGGCGATGCCACGCTCAAAGCGTGGCGATGACTGGCCGCAGAAACGCAACACAAAATAGGCTTGTATCGCTGTCATCCATAACAGCGATGGCGCGGCCAGCACCCATCCCCACGAGTCAATGTCGCGTGAAAAGTTGTGCCAGAGTCTCGCTTTGGTGGCGAGGCAGAGCAGGGCAAAAAATCCGAACACCGTTTCCTGCCGTCGGCTCGCCCACAGTGCTGCCGACAATAACGCGGTGAGGCCGAGTAGAGCGGAGATAAATTTGGGCGCGGTGGATTGTAAAAAAATGCGCCGATCATAATGCCCACGGACCTGCGCCTCCGGGCCGAGATGAACGCGCGATAAGCCGGCGCGCCGCATGCCGTCGGGATGCAGGCGAATCAAAATTTCATTCCTGCCCGCATGCAACATCAGCGGTGGGACGACGAACATCTGTGCCAAGTTCCAGCTCATTTCGCGTGCTTCCAGATTACCGCTGACACCCAACAAAACGCCGTTGACGTGCACCGCCACATTATTGGTTACGCGGGGAATGTAAATTGCCTGCGGCAGCTCCGGCGCGCGAGCGAGATCGAAACGCAGCCGGTACCAGCCGAGGCGGCTGCGGTCACGCGGCATTTTGTGCCAGCTATCGGGGAGGGTGATGGCCTGCCAAACGGCATCGGATGCGGGCGGCTGTATATCGCCTGTCAACGCAAATTCAGCCTGAGCCAGTTCGATGCTGTCGGTTGAAGAGGTGGTAGCCGGCGTTTGCGCATGCGCTTGACTATGAGGCAGGCCCGCCACCAATATCACGCTACCGAGCACGACCGATGCGCACGTGCTGCGCAGTAGCATCAACACATTAGAGTGTGCGAATAAGGCCCATCCGGTTGGCCTCGAAAACTGCTTCGCCGCGCGAATGCACCGCGAGCTTGCGGTAAATTTTTTTGACATGACTCGTGACGGTGTGCGGCGATATGCCCATCAGTTTACCCATTTCCGGGTAGTTAAAGCCTTTGGATGCAAGCACCAGAATTTCTCGTTCGCGATCAGACAAGGCCACGCTTGAAGCCGCGTCGTCAGCAGCATCCGGTGTGGTGTTGACCGACGGCTGCTCGGTATGGAATCGTTTCAAAAGCCGTCGGGCGATGATTGGACTAATCGGCGAGCCGCCATTCATCAATTCGCGGATGCCTGAAAGAAAGCTTTCCTCAGACGCATCCTTGAGCAAATATCCCGCCGCGCCCGCTTCAATCGATGCCAGCACATGCTCTTCGTCGCCAAATACCGTCACGACCATGCACTCGCACTTTGGCAGCGTTTGACTGGCATGACGGATCACTTCGATGCCACTGATATCGGGCAAGCCCAGATCCACGAGCAGCACGTCAGGCTTTTGCGAATCCAGCATCGCCAAGCCTTCGCCACCCGTGCCCACGCTCGCAACGACCTCGAAGGCCGCATCGTGTGCCAACATCGCCACGTAGCGCGCGCGAAACGCGGAATCATCTTCAACAATCAGTACGCGGGGCATGTTATTTATTTCTGCGGGTCGAGGACCGATTGTAAGCCCTGACGCCATAGGGCAAGCATCCCCTGATCGTGGTAGGAGATTGGATTACCCGTTTGTCGCGCGGAGATGCTGCGCAGTAATGCATGACGACTTCTCAGTGCTACAGAAGCTCTCCTGTGAAATTTACAAACTCTAGCATCTGCGGTATTCGCAGGACGAAAGTGTCTGTGAAGCCGCACCAGTGCTAGAGTTTGTCATTTTTCTGCTTTAGGGAAATCCGGCTGCTGTGAAGGTTGCGCGTCGTGAAAAGCGGACAGTTTCATCGCGTGTTGATAGATGGCAACGATGCGCGGGAAAGGGTCGAGGGCGCATTTGAATCGGTTCGCGTTGGCTACTTGCGGGATGAGGCAAATGTCAGCGAGCGTTGGCGTCTCGCCGACACAAAACGCGCTTTGTACTTCGCGTTTTTTCAGTATTTTTTCGAGGGCAACAAAGCCTTCGTGAATCCAGCCGCAGTACCAGCGTGTTTTCACGCCGTCACTGGCTTGAAAGTCGTCGGCGAGTTTATCGAGGATCCGCTTGTTGTTCACCGGATGAATATCGCACGCGATTATCTGCGCCACACGTCTTGCAAACGCGCGGTCCTTTGCTTGCGGAGGCATCAATGGTGGCTCGGGGTGGGTTTCGTCCAGATATTCGATGATTGCCAGTGATTGCGACAATTCGAAGCCATCGTCATCAATCATGTACGGCACAAATCCCTGCGGATTTACAGCGAGATACTCTTCGGTCCGGTGCGCGTTGTTGGCTAAATGAATATAGCGTCGCTCTGGTTTGAGGCCCTTGAGATTGAGTGCAATGCGCAGGCGAAATGCGGCGGATGAACGAAAATAATCGTAGACGATCATGGCTAAAACCCTCTCTACACCGGCGTTTATAATGCATTGATGCTAACAAAACTTCACACCCCTGTGGTTGCTGGTAATTACGCAGGAAGAATTGATCGTGCAACGCTCTCAAGCTGGCTGTCGCAACCCCACGGCGTCGGCCAAAACAACGACGCAGGGTTTTCAGATGATGGTGAGTCGCGCGCGCTGCTCAATCAAGGCGCGCCGCACAAAACACTGAAGGCTGCAGCAGTGTTGATTCTGGTGATTGATCGGCCAACTGCGCCGACAGTTTTGTTTACGCAGCGTACCGCGCACCTGACCGACCACGCCGGGCAAATCAGTTTCCCCGGTGGCCGTGTGGAAGATCGCGACCTTAGCGCCGAACATACGGCGTTGAGGGAAACGGCTGAAGAAACCGGCGTGGAGGAGGCGCGCATCGCGATCATCGGCAGCATTCCGCGCTATACGACCGGCACCGGCTATCTCATCACGCCGGTCGTGGGCTGGGTAGAGCCGCCGATTGACTACCGCCCAGACCCGACTGAGGTCGAAGAGTGTTTTGAAGTGCCGCTGGATTTTTTGATCGCGACCGAAAACCATCGACTCGAATCGGCGATGTACAAAGGCCGCATGCGTCAGTACTACGCGATTCCGTACGGGCGACGCTACATCTGGGGCGCGACCGCAGGCATGCTCGTGACGTTCACGCGCGTACTGTCGAATGCGCGTGGCAGGATATTTCAGCCGCCGGTTAAAATGGCACCCGACTCAGGATAGTCACCGCATATTTTTTCTTAACAACGACCCGAAAGGTTATTAATGAACACCACATCCAGTGGCTTGCAATTTGAAGATACCGTTGAAGGCACCGGTGCTGTTGCACAAAACGGCAACTTGGTTTCGGTGCATTACACCGGCTGGCTTTACAACGATGGCGTGGCCGGGGCCAAGTTCGATTCCAGCAAGGACCGCGGCGAGCCATTCCAGTTTTCGCTTGGCGGCGGACAAGTGA
The DNA here is from genome assembly GCA_031401935.1 of Betaproteobacteria bacterium. Lineage (GTDB taxonomy): Bacteria > Pseudomonadota > Gammaproteobacteria > Burkholderiales > Usitatibacteraceae > UKL13-2. The sequence continues at coordinate 7,366 of JANNRY010000518.1, forward strand.
TCCGCGGCTGGGACGAGGGCGTTGCCGGAATGAAAATCGGCGGTACGCGTCGTCTGGTGATTCCGCCCGCATTGGGTTACGGCGCACGCGGTGCAGGCGGCGTTATTCCGCCGAATGCGACTCTGCTGTTTGAAGTGGATTTGCTCGGTACTTAAATCCCGGGTTGGCGGAAGGGTACACCTTCCGCCACGGCGGAGGTTCCCTAAATTTTGTGCGAGCCCACCATCAGGCGCTCGTACTGATTGTATTTTTCGTCAATCGAACCGTCGCTTGCCTGTGAACGATTCACCGTGATCCAAACTTCAGACGGAAAGGTCGCGGCAAGTTCGGCCGTATAGTTAATTTCCTCTTCTGCCACGCCACGCGCGGCGTCGAAATCAGGCGCCTTCCAGTCGAGTAGTAAGTGTTGCGCCATTTGGTCTTTGAAGATTTCCAGATCAGCGTCTTCGATCTCGATGACTTCGGCGATGGTGCAGCGCGCTCGGCGCGTCAGTGACATAAACGAAGCGTCACAGTAGCAGCGCGGCTCGCAGCGATAACCCTGGGCCAGATCGCACACGGCAAATCCCCCCGAGGTCACCCATTCGTCTTCGTCGCATGCGCCGCCTTGCTGGTATAGCTCGGCGTCCGAGTTATCGAGTCTGACGGCTTTGAGAAATTTTTTCATACTTGCATACGTGGTGAGTGGCGTGCGGCCTACCGGAACCTGACTTTCAGTTTTTCCATTGTCTGGATCAGCTTGGTACGAATGCCTGGTTCAAACGCAGAATGGCCTGCGTCATCAACGATATGGTAATCGGCCTCCGGGAAAACTTGCACCAAATCGTCGGCTGACACAATCGGGCAGACCGCGTCATAACGACCCTGAACGATGGTGGTCGGGATATGGCGAATCTTCGCGATGTTGTCGAGCAAAAAATCCTTGGGCAGAAAAATATCGTTTACGAAAAAGTGCGCTTCGATTCGCGATAGACCGAGCGCCATCCGATCAGAGCCGAAATTAGCCACCAGCGCGGGGTTCGGCAATAGTGTTGAGCATGCGCCTTCGTACATGCTCCAGCAACGCGCTGCGGGCATGTGAATCGCAGGATCGGGGTTGGTCAGGAGCGCGTGATAAGCCGCGAGAATATCACGCGGCTCAGTGCTGGTTTCACGCTTGTTGGACGACAAATGCCCGACGAACTTGCGCCAAGCCTCAGGGAAAATATGTCTGAGCCCGGCAAGAAACCAGTCAATCTCGGATTGGCGGCACAGGAAAATACCACGCAGTATTAGCGCCATGGTTCTTTGCGGATGATGCTCGGCATAGGCCAATGCCAGCGTGGAGCCCCACGATCCACCGAATACCAGCCAGCGCTCAATACCAAGATGCTTGCGCAAGGTCTCCATGTCTGCGATTAGGTGCGGCGTGGAGTTATCACGCAGCTCGCCGAGCGGTGTTGAGCGACCGGCCCCGCGTTGATCAAAAATGACGATGCGATAAAAGGCCGGGTCGAAAAACTGTCTATGTGCGGGTGATGCACCGGAACCCGGTCCGCCGTGTAAAAACACCACGGGCGCGCCGTCCGGGTTGCCCGACTGCTCAAAATACATCGTGTGAACACCATCGAGTGGCAAGGTCCCGGTTTGAAATGGCTCAATCGGCGGGTAAAGAGCAACGATATCGTTAGTGTCGGAATGGCGTTTTGGCGTAAGTTGCATGAACGGTCTGTTGATTTAAGTGGTTGAAATTAAAGGTGTTATAGCGGCGTTGTGGTCATTTGCGCAGAAAGGCGGATGGTAGCAGAAATCGTTACTTTTAGTGTCTTGACGTCGATCAGCCGGGTATATATGTTGCGGTGCAGTAGAATCATGACCAGCAAATGACAGCAGGCCCCAAGGCTATGCTGGAACGCAATCAATCCTGCCCGCATACGCTCACAAATACGCTCACAGGAGTCACTATGTTGTACCAGATGCACGATATGCAGCGCGCGGTGCTAGAGCCATGGCACTGGTGGGCGCAGGCCAATGCTGTCGTTTTTGGCAATCCATTTTCCCCCGTCTCGTATGCGCCGCAGGCCAACAAGATGGCCGCCAGCTTCGAGCTGATGCTCAGGCTGAGCAAGCGTTATTCCCGTCCCGCATTTGAAATCCCGTACGTAGAAGTCAACGGCCGCACGGTTGAGGTAATCGAAGAGGTGATACTCGACAAACCGTTTTGCCAGCTGCTGCATTTCAAGAAAGCGCGTGCAACGCTGAATGAGCCAAAGGTGCTGATATTCGCGCCCTTGTCAGGCCATTTTGCAACACTCCTTCGCGACACCGTGCGCACCATGCTGCCGCACCACGACGTCATCATTACCGATTGGAAAGACGCCCGCGAAATCTCGCTAGCCGAAGGCCCGTTTCACTTTGACGATTACGTCGCTTACGTGCAGGAGTTTGTGCGCTTCATGCAGGGCCGTCACCACGGGCGTGTACATGTGGTTTCGGTATGTCAGCCAACCGTGCCGGTGCTGGCCGGTATTTCCCTGATGGCTGCGCGTGGCGAGGCGCTTCCCAGCAGTATGACCATGATGGGTGGCCCGATCGATACGCGGAAAAATCCAACCGCCGTAAACGATTTTGCCGAGCGTCGTCCGTTGTCGTGGTTCGAGCAAAATGTGATTCAACGTGTGCCTGTGAAATATCCGGGTGCGATGCGACGTGTCTATCCGGGTTTTCTGCAACACACCGGTTTTATCGCCATGAATCCGGACCGCCACCGTGATTCGCATATCGATTATTACAAACAGTTGGTCGCTGGCGACGGCGAAAGTGCGGAAGCGCACCGCAAGTTTTACGATGAATACAATGCAGTGATGGATTTGCCGGCCGAATACTATCTGGACACGATCGTGCGTGTTTTCCACGATCAAAGTCTCGCGCGCGGGACGCTAGAGGTCGCCGGGGAGCTGGTCAAGCCGGCTGCGATCAAAAAGTCTGCGCTGCTCACCATCGAAGGCGAACTCGATGACATTTCGGGCAGCGGCCAGACGCAGGCTGCGCATACATTGTGTACTGGCTTGTCGCCTGTTAAGCGTGAGCATTACACTGCACCTGCCGTTGGCCATTACGGTATTTTCAGCGGACGCAAATATCGTGAGATCATTTATCCGAAGGTTCGCAAATTTATTGCCAAGCACAACGGGTAACACCTATGACCGATGCTACCAGCCCGCCCATTCCTGACTACTTCGCGTTGTTTCAGTCGATGCTAAACCCGGCTGCGATAAATCCGGGTGCAGCCACGCCGTCGATGTTCGCGATGCTGGACCCGAAAGAAGTCGAGCGAAAAATCAGTGAGCTTGAAACCGTACTCACGTGGCTTAAGGGAACGGTTGGTATGGTGGAGCTATCCTTGCAGACGCTGAAGTACCAACAGTCAGTGCTGGCATCGATGAATGAAGCCAGCACCAGCTTTCCGGCT
>JANNRY010000519.1:0-4838 GCA_031401935.1 Betaproteobacteria bacterium
TCCGGCAGGGAGTAAACCGGGGCGTTCGCGGGTGCAGCGGCCATCGGGCACATCATTCACACGCGTGCAGCGCGGGTTGAACGCGCAGCCGGACGGGATGGCGGTCAAACGTGGCATCGCGCCGTCAATCTGCGTGAGTCGCTCGACTTCGTCGCCCACATTGGGGATCGCGCCCATGAGGCCGATGGTGTACGGGTGCTGCGGATTGTGAATCACTTCCGAAACAGGCCCGATCTCAGCGATACGGCCTGCGTACATCACGGCCACACGATCTGCCGTTTCGGCGATTACGCCCATGTCGTGCGTGACGAGCATGATCGAGGTGCCGTGTTCGCGACAGAGTTTTTTCAGCAGCGTGATGATCTGCGCCTGAATGGAAACGTCGAGCGCGGTGGTGGGTTCGTCGGCAATGATGAGTTTTGGTTGTGCGGCGAGAGCCAGCGAGATCACCACACGCTGACGCATGCCGCCGGAGAATTGGTGTGGATAGTGATCGATGCGTTTTTCTGCCGCCGGAATGCCGACTTCCATGAGCAGCTTGATCGCGCGTTCGCGTGCCTCAGATTTTGAAACATTGAGATGCGTTTCAATCGTTTCGGTGATCTGGCGGCCTACGGTGTAAAGCGGGTTCAGCGACGTGAGAGGATCCTGAAAAATGGCGCCGATCTCGCGACCACGCACTTTGCGCATTTCTTCAAACGGCAGGTTGTCGATACGCCGACCATTCAAGAGTATTTCGCCACTGGCGATGCGGCCCGGTGGCTCCAGCAGCCCAATGACGGCAGCACCCGTAAGCGATTTGCCCGCGCCAGATTCACCGACCACGCCCAGCACTTCGCCTGGCGCAATGTCAAAGCTGATGTCGTCTACTGCGGTCAATGTGCCACGGCGCGTTGGAAACTCAATACGCAGATTTTTTACTTGTAAGAGAGGTGTCGTCATCGCGTGTCCTATTCGTACTAACCGTACTAACCGTACTAACGCAGCTTTGGATTGAGCGCGTCGCGCAGCCAATCGCCAAGCAGGTTGATCGATAACACCAGAATCACCAGCGCAATGCCGGGGAAAACCGTAATCCACCATTCACCGGAGAACAGGAAATCATTGCCGATGCGGATCAGGGTGCCGAGCGACGGCTGCGTCGGTGGTACGCCAACACCGAGGAATGACAAGGTGGCTTCCGTAAGAATGGCAGTACCGACGTGTAGTGTGGCCAACACCAGCACCGGGCCGGTGACGTTGGGTAACACATGCGAAAACATGATGGCCAGCTTTGAGCGGCCAATCACGCGTGCAGCCTGCACATATTCCTTGTTGCGCTCAACCAGCGTAGAGCCGCGCACCGTGCGGGCGTATTGCACCCAGCCGGATGCGGCGATAGCGAATATCAGCACGTACACGGCGATTTGGTCGTGGTATTCCTTGCCCACCACCGCGCGCGCCACGCCGTCAATGAGCAGCGCAATCAGGATCGCCGGGAAAGAGAGCTGAATATCAGCCACACGCATAATGAACGCATCAAGCTTGCCACCCACATAGCCGCTGACGAGGCCAAGCGAAATACCGATCACCATCGACAGCATCACCGCACAAATACTCACCAGCAAAGTGATGCGTGAGCCGTGCATGATGGTTGAGAGCACGTCCCTGCCTTGATCGTCGGTGCCGACAAAAAATTGTGGCTTGCCGTTAACGATCCACGATGGCGGGGTGAACGCGTCAAGTAGATTGATCGTTTTGAGATCGAAAGGATTGTGCGGTGAAAGCCACGGCGCGAAGGCTGAGCCGAGAATACAAATCAACGCCATGATCGCCGCAATGATGACGAGCGGATTGCGTTTGAAACTCCACCATATGTCGCCGTCAAAGAATCTTTTCAACGTGTCATGCATGCAAGTGGCCTGTAATAGTCAATTCGGAAGTGTAAGGCGTGCGTGGGCGAGCCGGATGCCAAGCGCGAGCCGCGTCGAATAGCCAGCGCGTATTCGCAAGGCGAGCAACGCCGCAGCCGGCCAGCCACACGCGCAAGGCACTTTCGAACTGGCTGTTACGGGCCACCTAGTGTCCCCCGCCAGACCGCTCGGCGCGCAAGCGTGGATCAACGACGTAATACAACATGTCGACAATAAAATTGATCGAGACGAAAATCAATCCGATCAGGCACAGATACGCCGCCATCACTGGTATGTCGGCGAATTGCACCGCCTGAATGAACAGTAGCCCCATGCCGGGCCACTGGAACACGGTCTCGGTGATGATGGCGAAGGCGATGATGCCGCCAAGTTGCAAACCGGCGATGGTGAGTACCGGTACCAGCGTGTTCTTGAGCGCATGGCCGAAATGCACCGCGTTATTCGTGAGACCGCGCGCGCGCGCGAACTTGATGTAATCGGTGCGCAATACTTCCAGCATCTCTGAACGCACCAACCGCAGGATCAGCGTCATCTGGAACAGGCCGAGGGTAATCGAGGGCAGTATCAATGCTTTCAGTCCGCTGACTGTCAAAAAACCGGTCGTCCACAAACCAAGCTTGACGGTATCGCCGCGCCCGAAAGAAGGCAGCCAGCCCAGCCATACCGCAAAAATCAGGATCAGGAAAATACCGATCAGAAACGAGGGTAGTGAAACGCCGATGAGCGAAATCGTCAGGATAAATTTTGACAGCCACGAATCGCGTTTCAATGCTGTATAGACGCCCATCGGAATACCGACCAGCAATGCCAGCGATGCAGCGATGATGGAAAGCTCGAGCGTGGCGGGCAGGCGCTCGATCAACAACTGTGAAACCGGGCGACCGAGCCTAAGCGAAATCCCAAAGTTGCCCTGCAAGGCGTTGCCGACAAACTTGGCAAACTGCGTGTAAAACGGCTGATCGAGGCCGAGGCTTTTGCGCACTTCGTCCCGGTCGGCCGAAGTTGCTTCCGGTGGCAACATGAGCGATACCGGGTCGCCAACAAAATTGAACAGCGAGAACGCGATGAAACCTACCGCGATCATCACCACCACCGCTTGCAGCAATCGTTGAATAAAAAATGCGAGCATGACCCGACCGCCGACTAGTTAAGTTTGAAGCGGAAGAAATAGGCAACGTTATTTGGTGTGAATACGGCATCGACGTTTTTGCGCATCGCCCAAGGCACCAGCGGCTGATGCAACGGGACGACGGGCAACTCAGCAGTGTTGATCAGGAGCGCCTCACGAATCAATCCGTCGCGCTTTTTCAAATCGTTTTCAGTTCTGATCTGCGTGATGAGTTGGTCCATTTTGGGATTCGAGTAACGACCGTAGTTGGAGTCGCCCATGCCGGATGATTCGCCGCCGTTGGTGTGCAGCAAGGCTTGCAGGGTATACAGCGAATCGAACGTCGGCGTACCCCAACTCAGCAGATACATGCTGGTGTCAAATTTCTGGATCTTGGGGAAATAGTTGGTCTGCGGGACGATATTCGGGGTGGCGCGAATACCGACTTGTGAAAGCATCGGCGGAATCGCCTGACAAATATCGGCGGCGGGTTGCACATTGCCGCAATCGAGCGTGATTGAAAATCCATTCGAGTAGCCGGCGTCGGTGAGAAGCTTTTTGGCCTTTTCGCGATCAAACGCAAGCCGCTTATCGGCGTCTTTGCTGTAGCCGCGCACATCCGGCGTCACCATCGTGCCGATCGGCACCGACAAACTGCGCATGACTTTCTCACGGATGGCTTCAATATCGATGGCATGAGAGATGGCCTGACGAACACGCACGTCCTTCAGTGGGTTCTTGCCCTTGACATCGCTATAAAGCAACTCGTTGCGCGATTGATCGAATGCCAGATACTGCACGCGCGCGTCACGGCCTTCGATAACTTTTACGTTTGGGTTCAGTTTGAGGCGGGCAATATCCTGCGGCGGTGGGTCGAGCACGAAATCGACTTCACCCGACAGCAGCGCGGCTGCGCGCGTGGCATTTGATTTCACGGGCAGTAAATCCACCTGCGTGAGATTGCCTTTTTCAGGACTGCTTTTGTTCCACCAGTCGGCGTTGGCGACCAGCACGGTTTTGATATCAGGCTGGCGAAGCGTTACTTTGAAAGGCCCGGTGCCGTTGGTATTGCGTGACGCAAAAGTATCTTCGCGGTCTTTGTAGTTTTGTGGGTTTTCGGTTTTATTCTTGACCGCCCATTCTTTGGACATTACCCGGAAGTTGAACAGATGATTCAGCAACACCGGATTAGGTTCTTTCATAATTAAATCGACCGTGAGCGCGTCAATTTTTTTAGCACTTGCCACACCTTCGACAGATGACTTCAATTGCGATAGCGGATTCTGCGCACGCTCAACCGAAAACACGATGTCGTCGGCCGTGAAGGCTTCGCCGCCATGAAACTTTACGTTCGGGCGCAATTTGAAGCGCCAGGTTTTCGGGTCAGGCTGGCTCCATGACACTGCCAGCGCCGGCACCAACTTGAAATTTTTGTCGCGCATGACGAGGCTTTCGTAAACTTGCGAAAGCACCCGATTGGTCGGCAGCAGATTGGCCGAATGGGGGTCCAGCGTTTGCGGATCGTCCTGGCTCGCGTAGCGGAGCGTCTTTGCGTCCACCGTGCCGACTGAAAGTGATACCACACACGCCATACAAGCGAAGGCGCTCGCCGAGAGAAGGCGTGCAGACAATGCAGACGAGAAGCAAACAGTTTTGGAGCGGCTCATGGGGTCCCAACAGTTGTTCGAAATTTCCCGTCTGGCAGCTTATGGCCGCATGCGGGAAAAGTTCAGGAAAGTGCTCGGGAGAAATCAGCCCCGGACATAAAATTGCCCATCGAGTCGCCTCGACGGGCAGCGGCGAATTATAGCTTTTTT
>JANNRY010000520.1:0-10122 GCA_031401935.1 Betaproteobacteria bacterium
CTTATCACGACCGCTTCGGGCACACGCTCAGTCTGCGTCGCGTGCGTTTGTACGAGACGCCTAATTGCTGGGCGGATGCGGTGGCCAGCGACTAATAATCGCTGTCAGTACGATGTCTAGCACTAGCGCGGCGGTTAGGCAGAAAGTGCTCTGCAAGCCTCGCCCAATGGTGTTCTACGTAAGTTTATCCTAGCTACGCCGCGCGCCGCCATTGCGAAAACTGCTTGCTTGCAATCGCACTACTAATGCCAACTAGGATCGCCCACTCAAGCGAAAGCGAGATGGTGGCGATGCCTGTGACCAAGAGCGGTACGCGCTGCTCCGGCTCGGATTGCCAGATGCGTCGCATCTCGGCGACATCGATCAGGCCCCACGCCACCAGGAATAGCAATGCCGACACCACGGCGAGCGGCAACAGCGTCACATATGGAGAAACCATCAGCAGGATGATCACGAGAAAAATGGCCGCAAAGGCGGCCGATAACGGGGTCCTCGCACCGGAATGCACGTTGACACCGGAGCGATTGAACGAGCCGCTCGAGGGGTATGACGAGAAGAAGGCACCGGCCAGATTGGCCAGACCCTGCCCGACCATCTCCTGATTCGCATCGAGCGTGTCGCGGTTCTTTATTGCAACCGCGCGCGCAATCGCCATGGCCTCGGTCACTGCGATCAGCGTCATGGTTAGCGCCGGCAGGGCTAGAGCGGTAAGGGTCGCGATAGATAGATCGGGCGAGGACATTGGTGGCCAACCACTGGGGATCGGTGCCACCATTTTGAGGGTGCCACCAAGGAATGGTAGCGACAACGCAACGTGCCCGATTGCACTGCCGGCCAGAACGCCGACCAGCAAGGCAGGAATGACCCGACTCCAAGGGCGCCACAGTACACATGCCAACGTAGTAGCAATGCAGGTGACAAGTGCGGTCGGCGAATAGCCCGGCAAACGCGAAACCAGCGCTTTCAGGTTGGCAATAATCGATAACCCGCTGGTTTGCTCGAGCCCCAGTGCAGGGGCCAGTTGGCTATTGATGATCAGCACTGCGGCACCAGCGGTGAAGCCGACGATCACCGAATGGGGAACAATGTCGACGAATCGACCGGCACGGCAGAGGCCGAGCAAAAATTGCGTGATGCCGACCATGAAAGTAAGCGTCAGCACCAGCGAAACGTAGTCCGGCGTGCCTGGCATCGCAAGTGGCACCACGAGGCTCATTGTCATCAGCGAAATCGCGTTGGCTGGTCCAGTCACCATCAGGCGGCTCGAGCCAAAAATTGCGGCGATGAGGCAGGGCACCATCGCCGAATACAGGCCGTATTGCGGCGGCATACCCGCCAGAGTCGCAAAGGCGACCCCTTGCGGTAATACCACCACGGCACCGGTCAAGCCGGCCAGCACGTCGGCGCGAATCGCGCCGGGTTCCCGCATCTCGGGTAGCCATCGAAGGATCGGTAAACCAAACATTATTCTCGTCTCGTTGTTTCGTTATCGCTTTTTTCCACGCCGTTGTTGTCGGGCGGTCACGCTTAAGCTTGTTATGCAGAGCAATCTCCAAGCCAGTATGCCGCCAACATCATCGGGATGCAGTTTTCCACGCTGGCATCAAGATTGCTCAATACACTAAGTTGCTCGCAGGGAATCACTGACGTTTCATTCTGAATGAAAAATCATCGATCTTTGCTTTCAGGTGTTTCATTTGGCACTGCACTCACTGCCAGCGCATTGAAGCTGCGCAATTTACAAAGGATGGCGTATGCCAAGTGATATCGAAATTGCCCAAGCCAGCAAGATGGTGCGCATCGCCAAGTTAGCGCAGGAAAAGTTGGGTATAGGCGAGGAACACCTTGAGCCGTACGGACACTTCAAGGCGAAAGTATCGCTGCCATTTCTGGATACGCTTAGCGGGAAAAAGAACGGCAAACTCATTCTGGTCACCGCCATCAGCCCCACGCCGGCAGGCGAGGGCAAGACGACGACGACGGTGGGACTCGGCGACGCACTAAATTACATTGGCAAGAAAGCAATGATTTGCCTGCGCGAGCCGTCGTTGGGACCAGTGTTCGGGGTCAAAGGCGGGGCGGCCGGCGGCGGCTATGCGCAGATCGTGCCAATGGAAGACATCAACCTGCATTTTACCGGCGACTTTTCGGCCATCGCACTTGCCAACAACCTGCTCGCGGCGCTGATTGACAACCACATTCACCACGGCAACGAACTGGGCATCGATGTCCGCCGCATCCAATGGAAGCGTGTGGTCGACATGAACGACAGGGCACTTCGCGAAATCACCGCGGCACTCGGCGGGCCCGGCAATGGTTACCCGCGTCAGGACGGATTTGATATTGTTGTTGCTTCCGAAGTGATGGCGATTTTCTGCCTCGCGACCTCTATTGAAGATCTCAAACAGCGCTTGGGCAGCATCGTGGTTGCCTACACGCGCGACCAGAAAGCGATACGCGCGCGCGATCTGAACGCGCACGGCGCGATGACGGTTTTGCTCAAAGACGCGCTCGCCCCGAACCTGGTGCAGACGCTGGAGAACAATTTAGCCTTCGTCCACGGTGGGCCGTTTGCCAATATCGCCCACGGTTGCAATAGCGTGATCGCCACGCAATCGGCGTTGAAGCTGGCCGATTACGTGGTCACGGAAGCAGGCTTTGGCGCAGACCTGGGTGCCGAAAAATTCATCGACATCAAGTGTCGCAAATCCGGCCTGCGGCCGGATGCAGCGGTCATTGTCGCGACGGTGCGCGCGATGAAGTATCATGGCGGCGCCGACCTGAAGACCATTACGCAAGAAAACATTGCTGCGCTCGAAAAAGGCATCGTCAATCTCGAACGTCACGTCGAAAACGTGTCAAAGGTCTACGGCATCTCTTCTGTTGTGTCGATAAACAAATTCACCACCGACACCGATGCCGAGCTCGAAATTCTGCGCTCGCGCATGGCCAAACTCAACGTCAGGGTGGTCTTGGCCACTCACTGGGGTGATGGCGGCAAGGGCGCGGCGGATTTGGCACAGATCGTCGTGGAACTGTGTGCGCAAAAATCGAATGTGACTTTTGTTTACGACGAGCACGACACGCTCTGGGAAAAAATCAACAAGATTGCGAAGAAAGTTTACCGTGCCAGTGAAGTCACCGCAGACAACAAGGTGCGCAGCCAGATCAAACGGTTGCAGGAAGACGGCTACGGACACTATCCGGTCTGCGTGGCCAAGACTCAGTATTCATTTTCAACCGACGCGCAATTGCGCGGCGCGCCGGACAACCACGTCATCAACGTGCGCGAAGTGCGCCTGGCTGCTGGCGCTGAATTTATCGTCATGGTTTGCGGCGATATTATGACTATGCCCGGTTTGCCCAAGGTTCCTTCCGCCAACAAGATCGATATTGTCAATGGCAAGGTCGTCGGCTTGTTCTAGGCGCTTTAGACGTTTTAGGCCCGATTCAATATCACCCGACCGCTAATGATAAAAACCCGAAATCAAGCCATCAAGTTCGAAGATCACTCTGAACAGGAAGTGAAATGCACCACCTGCTACATGTGCGCGTGCCGCTGTGGCATTGAGGTCACGTTAAAGGCGGGAAGGGTACGCTTCATCAAGGGTAACAAGAAACACCCGGTGAATCAGGGTGTGCTGTGCGCAAAGGGTTCTGCGGGAATCATGAAGCAGTATTCAAAGGCCAAATTGACCGGACCGATGATGCGCAAGCCCGGTGCTGAACGCGGCACTGGAGAGTTTGTATCGATCTCGTGGGACGACGCATTGGCAATGCTGACCAAACGGCTTGCACATATTCGCGCGACGGATCCAAAGAAGCTCGCATTTTTTACCGGACGCGACCAGATGCAGGCGCTGACCGGTTTGTGGGCGCAACAATTCGGTACACCCAATTGGTCCGCGCACGGCGGATTTTGCTCGGTGAATATGGCCGCCGCCGGCCTTTATTCCATTGGCTATTCGTTCTGGGAATTCGGCGCGGTAGATTGGGATCGGGCGAAGTATTTTGTGTTGTGGGGTGTGGCTGAAGACCACTCGTCAAACCCGATGAAGATCGGCCTCGACAAGCTGAAGACAAGAGGCGCGAAATTTGTCTCGATCAATCCCGTCAGAACTGGTTACTCGGCCATCGCCGATGAGTGGGTACCGATTCGTCCCGGTACCGACGGCTTGCTCGCGCTGGCGATGGTGCACGTGCTGCTGACCCGTGAATTATTTGACGCGCCGTTTCTGGCGCGCTATACCAACTCGCCCTGGCTGGTCATTGACGCGCCAGGAACCTCGCAAGATGGGTTGTTTTTGCGGGATGCCGCCGGCCAGCCGCTGATCCATGATCAGCGTAGCGGGCAATTCGTAAATGGACTCGGTGCCGATATCGAGCCTGCGCTATTCGGCCAATTTGAGACCGCTACAGGTGCCAAGGTGCGAACTGTGCTGACACTAGCTGCCACGCGCTACATGGATGAGCGTTATTCGCCGGAAGCGGTGGCTTCCCGTTGCGGCATTTCGGCTGCAACCATTGAGCGGCTCGCGCTTGAAATGGCGACGATTGCATTCAAGGAAACCATTGAGATCCCTGTGCAATGGACCGACGTGTGGGGCAAGGTCCATGCCAAGGTGATTGGACGGCCAGTCGCGATGTATGCCATGCGCGGCATTTCGGCGCACGCGAATGGCTTTCAAACCTGCCGCGCGCTGCACCTGATACAGATGCTGCTCGGCGCGCTCGAGGGGCCGGGCAATTTTCGTGCGCGTGCACCGTATCCGCGCCCTATTCCGCCATTGATATTGCCCGAAAATGATGGCGCAATCATCGATGCGCCCGACACCCCACTTTCAAGGTCACCGCTTGGTTTTCCGATGCGTCCCGAAGACCTCGCCATCGATGCTGTGGGTCGACCGCTGAGGATCGACAAGGCATACTCGTGGGAGTCGCCGTTGGCGGCACACGGAGCGATGCACATGGTGATTACCAATGCAGTCAATGCCGATCCGTATTCCATCGACACACTGATTCTTTTTATGGCCAACATGGCGTGGAATTCTTCGATGAATACATCGGGTGTGCAAGACATGTTGCGCGCCAAACACGATAGCGGTGCCAACGCGGGTGAATATAAAATTCCCTTTCTTGTGGTTGCCGATGCGTTCGACTCTGAAACGGTACGTTTCGCCGATCTGGTGCTACCAGACACCACCTACCTTGAGCGTCACGATGCAATTTCAGTGCTTGATCGTCCGATTTCAGAGGCCGATACCGTCGCCGATGCGATCCGACATCCGGTGGTAGCGCTGGATCGCAATGTGAGACCCTGGCAGGAAGTATTGGTTGATCTGGCGGGACGATTGAAGTTTCCCGCATTCACCAATCCAGACGGTCAGCCAAAGTTCAACGGCTATTGCGATTTCATCGTCAACTATGAAAAATCGCCAGGGATCGGTTTTCTCGCGGGCTGGCGTGGCAAGGACGGCAGCAAGTCGCTACGCGGCGAGCCGAACCCGGATCAATGGAACCGCTACATCGAGAACGGCGCATTTTTTACCCACCATTGGGCCGACAACGAGCAATGGATGCGCCATTGGAACCAAGACTACCAGCAGAAGGCGGTCGAGGCGACGTTCATTGCCAAAATCGAGCCGATCATCATGCAGATGTATTCGGAACCGATTCAAAAGTTTCGTCTGGCCGGGCAAGGACTCTACGACGGGCCGATGCCTACCGATCCCATCGATATGGCGCGTTTGAGTGCACACTTTGATCCGTTGCCAGACTGGTATGCCAATCTGGATAGCGCAGACAAGAATGAAACCGAATTTCCGTTCCACGCCATCACCCAACGGCCAATGGCGATGTATCATTCTTGGGACACCCAGAACGTTTGGTTGCGGCAAATCATGGCGGGTAATTTTCTTTATATGAACGAAGGGACTGCAACCGCGCGGGGCCTCAAATCACTGGACTGGATTTGGGTGGAGTCCCGCATCGGGCGTATCCGCTGCCAACTGAAAACCATGGAAGGGGTCGAAGCCAATACCGTTTGGACCTGGAACGCGATCGGCAAACAGCGCGGCGCATGGGCGCTGGAAGATGGCGCGAGTGAATCCACGCATGGGTTTTTGCTGAACCACCTCATTAGTGAACAGCTCGCCTCGCATCCGGGAGAACGCAAACTCACCAATAGCGATCCGATTACCGGGCAGGCCGCGTGGTACGACCTGATGGTCAAGATAACCAAGGCCGCTGACAACGAAACGGGCGTTTGGCCACAGTTTGACGAGGGCGAAAAATGAGGCTCGGCCTGACCATCGATCTCGACACCTGCGTGGGCTGCCATGCCTGCGCGGTAGCATGCAAAGAGTGGAACGGCGAATCACTGATGGCCGGACCTTTACCCGACTACAAGCCCTACGGAAATGACCCATCCGGCGTGTGGCTCAATCGCATCCGCAGTTTCGAGTATGGCTCCTATCCGGATTCGAAAACGGTCAACGTGCCGATGTCCTGCCTGCACTGCGAAGAAGCGGCATGCGTCACAGTATGCCCGACGGGCGCTTCCTACAAACGCGCGGACGGCATCGTACTCGTCGATCCAGACAAGTGCATGGGCTGCAACTATTGCGCCTGGGCGTGTCCATACGGCGCACGCGAACTCGACCAACAGGCTGGAGTGATGAAGAAATGTACGCTCTGCGTGGATCGAATTTACGATGAGCTTTTGCCGCCCGCTGACCGGCAACCAGCGTGTGTGCTGGCGTGCCCCACCCATGCGCGATTGTTTGGCGATTTCGACGACCCAGATTCAGCGGTTGCCAGGGCCTCCGCGGCGCGCGGCATGAAGCCGATGCTCGATGATCTAGGCTACAAACCTGTCAACAGTTATCTGGCGCCGCGAATTGCGCCGGAAATCAAAATAGATGCAAATCGTTCTCCGAAAAAAACTCTGGCCCAATTAGTCAGCAAATGGGTTGGCATGTCGAAAGCCTCCTGAAATGCGTCCGGCGCTGTCAGTCATTTTTTTTACCGTGAGTTCCGGTGCTGGCTTGGGTCTTTTAGTGTGGCTGGCTCTTCTCCGGCTGACGGGACTTGGCGGCGGGATTGCAGTGGAGTCGATACTGCCAATACTCGGTCTCGGCATTGGCCTGACCACCGCAGGTTTGATTTCATCCACACTGCATCTGGCCAATCCTAGGAATGCATGGCGGGCATTTTCTCAGGTACGCACATCATGGCTGTCGCGCGAAGGCGTGCTGGCGATAGCGTTGTATCCGGTTGTCGCTCTTGATGCGTTGCTGGTAGTCGCGGATGCGCCGCAGCCGCTAAGCACAGCTGTGGGAGTGTTGCTCGGGTTACTTGCGGTGGGAGTTTTATACTGTACGGGAATGATCTACGCCTGCCTTAAAACCGTGCCTCGCTGGCATAACCGGCTGGTCCCTGTGTGCTATGTGCTGCTTGGGTTGTACTCTGGCGCACTGTTGGGCCTGCCTTTTGTTGCCAATGGCGGTGAGACAATTTCGCGCCAAGCGACGCTGGTACTGGTACTGCTTGCGATGGCGCTGCTGGTCAAAGCAGCGTATTACGTTCGATTTCGCGTACCGGACGGGCAGCATACGATCAACCACGCGCTCACTCTCGGACCGAAGACCATTCGCTTGCTCGATGTCGGTCATACACACGGCACGTTTCTTACGGATGAATTTTGCTTCCAGCTAGCGCGCGGGCACGCTCAGCTATTGCGGTTCGTGGCGATAAGCGCAGGCTTTCTGCTTCCGTTTGTGGTGCTGGTTGCAGGCCCGCGCAGCTTTGTTCCGTTAATGTTCGCGGGCATTGCCTGTATGCTGGGTTTGCTCGCCGAGCGCTGGTTGTTTTTTGCCGAAGCACAACATGTTGTACGCCTGTATCACGGTGCGGGCCGTGTTTGACGGGAATCAAGATGGGCCAGAAAATGGCACTGCGGACTTGCAACCGGTCAGTGAATGCGCAAATTGCGCAACGCTGTTTCCTAATGAAACTTTTACGTTGAGGCTGGTGAGTTTGACGGCGTAAATCGCCTTGTATCCGCTCAATATTGCGGGTGGCACGCACCGTGCTTCAGCTATTGGTAAATACGCATCGAATTGGCCAACAAAAAAGAGGGGTTTGCAATGGCTCGAACCGGAAAAGAGTGGCATGAGAAACCTAAGTTCCCGGAAACGCATTTTGTCGACACGCGCATCTACACCGACGAGGTGCTGTTTCGCGAAGAACAGGAAAAAATA
The DNA here is from genome assembly GCA_031401935.1 of Betaproteobacteria bacterium. Lineage (GTDB taxonomy): Bacteria > Pseudomonadota > Gammaproteobacteria > Burkholderiales > Usitatibacteraceae > UKL13-2. Next base: position 8,262 of record JANNRY010000520.1, read on the forward strand.
TTCAACAAAGTTTGGATCATCGCGTGCCACGAAAGTGAGATCCCTAAAGCGTTCGACTATCGCACCTTCCATCACCCGGGCGGTGCAGAATTGATCGTCGTACGCGGCGAAGATCTGAAGGTACGCAGCTTCTATAATATTTGCCCACACCGCGGCAACACACTTTTGTACGAGCCAGTGGGCAATGCCAAGCGCATTACGTGCATTTTTCACGCTTGGACATTTGACACCAAAGGCGCGTGTACTGATATCACTCGCGGCAAACAAGGCTATCAGGATCGTTTTTGCCCGGCTGATGCCAGCCTTCGGGAAGTGCGCGCCGACACCGGCTACGGTGGATTCGTTTGGGTCAACATCGATGATTCAGCGCCTTCGCTGGCCGAATATATCGGCCCGGCGATGGAGTTACTTGATGAATCGCTGGGTATGGAACTGGAAGTCTTCCATTATCACAAGGCAGTTGTGCAAACCAATTACAAGCTGTGGCACGACACCAACAGCGAGTTCTATCACGATTACATTCACTATTTTAATCGCGCCACTGGCATGATTCAGCCTGGCTACTTCGACCGCAAGTACACCGGCTACCAAAATGGTCACGCCTCCGTCGGGTCGATGTCAATCAAGTACGATGCGTATGACGGCGGCGCGGAGCGGAAAGTTGGCTGGCCGGGTCTGGCACCGGGCGGATGGATACTGATCGATATTTTCCCCGGCATGACTTTCAACCTCCGAACCTCGGTATTGCGGATGGACACCGCCATTCCCGCGGGCCCCAATAAGCTGCTCATCGAATTTCGTGGCCTTGGTTTAAAGAGCGACACACCGGCGCAACGCGCGGAACGGGTGCGTGATCACAACACTATCTGGGGGCCGTTTGGTCGCAATCTGCACGAGGATTTGTTGGGCGTACAGGGGCAGGGGATGGCGATGCGTGAGCGCACCGACAGCAAATGGGTGATTCACGGTCGCGAAGAGAACATGACTATCCACGATGAAGGTGGTATGCGCCATTTCTATGCCGAGTGGGGCCGTCGGATGGGCAGAAAACCGTTCGATCCGTACGGCGACAACAATATCGAAGCTGCCTGATGGAACCGGTCGAAAAGATACACCCGGCAAACGTGCGGGTAATGGTTGCAGAACTTATATACCGTTCCTGCATGATGCTTGACGCGTTGGAATTCAATGCTTTTCTCGCGGTATGCGATGAGAAATTTCACTATCTCATCACCGCATTCAGCCCCGAGATTCGCAGGGAAATGACGTGGCTCGAACACGACAAAACGGGCATGACACTGCTCTTCAAGACTCTACCCAAGCACAACAGCGATCGATCCATTCTCAGCCGTCATGCCACTGTCTATACAATCAGCTTCAGCGATGATAGTGAGTCTGCCGATGTCGTGACCGCGATACAGATTTATCGCACCACGCTCGACGGTGGTGCGACCGAACTATTCGCGGTCGGCAAAATGTACGACAAGGTGGTACTTAGGGACGATGGCCCGCTGTTGCTCAGGCGCCAAATCAAGCTTGATACGCGAATGCTCGGCATCGGTTTTCACATTCCGTTGTAGATTTGGCCCAAAGCATGCGCATCCAGATCAATGCCCGCAATCGTGCGTATCAATTCGACACGGCGCAAGGGGAGAAAATTCTCTTCTCAGGACTTCGTCAGGGAATCGATCTTCCTTACGAATGCGCCACCGGCACCTGCGGCACCTGCAAAGCCAAACTCGTCGAAGGAAAAATTGCCGATGCCTGGCATCAGGCACCGGGACGGAAATACCTCAAGGCGGACCAAGGCGAGTTCCTCATGTGCCAGTGTGCCCCAGATGGCGACGTGACGGTCGAGGTG
>JANNRY010000521.1:0-3410 GCA_031401935.1 Betaproteobacteria bacterium
ATAGTTTTCGCGAAATTTGCGTTGGCGTTCGGTCATCATTCGGGCACCCTTGATCTAAATCAAATTTAGGTGATATATTAGTTGTCGATCACCCCGCATGTCAAGGAAAGCGCATGTCACAGCCGGAACCGGTTCAACGCAAAAGGCGCACGCTCCTCGAAATTCTCGGCTCCAAGGTGAGCGGGGAAAAGATGGTCTATATGTCGGTGCCTGATTACACCTCCGCGAGGTGGGCGGAAATGGCGGGTGTGGATGTCGCTGTTGCGGGTGATAGCTTGTCGATGATCGCGCACGGTCACACCAATACCATTCCAGCCACGATGGACATGATGGTGATGCACACACAGGCCATCCGTCGTGGCGCGCCAAATACCTTCGTGCTGGGCTGCATGCCCTACCAAAGCTACAACACCATTGATCGCGCGCTCACCAATGCCACGCGTTTCATGCAGGACGGGGGCAGTGATGCGGTGAAGCCGCAGGGCGGCAAGAGCCAGGCCCACATCCTCAAGGCGATGGTCGATGCAGGTATTCCCACGGCGTCGCATATCGGCATGACGCCGCACACGGTGGCCATGTTTGGCGGCTTCAAGATTCAGGGAAAGACGGCAGATAGTGCTATGAAAATACTGGAGGACGCCTTCGCCATACAAGACGCTGGCTGCTTCATGCTTGAATTTGAAGCGGTGCCTGCCAAGATCGCCACCTTGATTTCAAAGCAGCTTGAGATTCCGACCATCGGCATCGGTGCGGGTGTGGGTACCGACGGACAAATACTGCTCGGCCATGATCTGCTCGGGATGTTCACCGACTTCAAGCCGAAGTTCACCAAGCGCTACGCGAACCTCACCGAGGCCGCGCAGATTGGCATCAAGCAATACATTGCAGAAGTGAAGTCGGGCACGTTTCCCGACGATGATCATAGCTACGGTGTTGATGAGAAGGAGTACGAAAAATTCCTCGGATTGGTCGAAAAACGAAAGCATCAGTAGCGCTGAGCCTGACCGACAGAGCCTACGCGGATATTGAAGAGATGATCGTCACGCTCAAACTCCTGCCGGGTGCTGCCGTCTCAGAGGTGGAGCTTTCACAATTGCTCGGTATCGGTCGCACGCCCATCCGGGAGGCGTTGCAGCGGCTCGCGCGTGAGAGCCTCGTCTCGATTTTTCCACGGCGCGGCATCATCGTTTCCGAGATAAACCTGAAAAAACAATTGCGGCTGCTAGAAGTGCGGCGCGAAATTGAGCGTCTAATCGCGCGCAGTGCCGCGCGCCGGGCGACCGATGAAGAGCGTGCAGAGCTAAGAAAGTTGGCGGACAGATTCGAGGAATCGGCCAAGGTGAATGACCATGTGGCGTTCTTGCGCACTGATCGCGAATTCAATTCACTTTGTAGCACAGCGTCGCACAATGAATTCGCGGCACTCGCGATGGGCCTGATGCATTCGCTGTCGCGGCGCTTTTGGTATATCCACTATAAACAGGCCGCAGATCTGCCACTCACGGCGAAACTGCACGCAAATATCGCGCGCGCCATCGATGCGGGCGACGAGGAACGGGCAGCGAAGGCGAGTGACAAGCTGCTCGATGTGATCGAAAAATTCACTCGCAACACAACCGATATGTAATTTTGCAGTGTAAGCAGCACAACGCACCAAGTAGCCGTAATTGCCCAAGCAGTTAAAACATCCATAACGTCCAAAAGCGTAACCACGGAGGAGAACTACCATGAACAGCAAGCGTAGAAAACTGTTGCAGGCTATCGGCGGCACAGGCGTTTTTGCAGCGGCTTCACCTTATATGAGCTTTCCGGCATTGGCACAGAACACGCCTTTGCGGGTCGGCATCATCGCGCCCAAGGCAGGTATTGCCGGCACCATCGGTGAATGCGGTTTGCGTGGAACCTTATTTGCGGTGGAGCGCATCAATGCGACTGGCGGTATCGCCGGGCGCAAAGTCGAACTGATCATCGAGGAAGAGACCAACCCGAAAGATTCCATCGAGCGGTTGCGCAAGCTGGTATTGCAGGACAAGGTAGATTGCGTTCAAGGGATCGTTTCGTCAGGGGTGAGTCTCGCCATGGGTGCAGTCGCCGAGGAGATGAAGGCGCTCACTATTTTCTGGGACGGCACTACGCAAGATGGCGTGAAAGAAACCATGCCGAATCCTCGCTATGTATTCCGCAGCACCGACAACGAATGCGAAGCCGTAATGGCCTCGTTGCTGGCGATCAAATACTGGAAGGGCAAGTTTTCGACCATCGCCGGTATTAACCCGGACTATTCTTATGGTCGCAACAACTTCGCGGCATTTCAGGCGCTGCTGAAGAAATTTGGCGTTGATCACAAGGTGGTCGCGGACCAGTGGCCCAAAGTGGGCACCACGGATCTCAATTCACATGTGGCTGCACTGAAAGCTGCGAAGCCGGATCTTATTTTCTCGTCATTGCTGTTTGCGGATTTGCCGATTTTCATGCGTACGGCCCACGGTGCAGGTCTCATGGAAGGCGGCACCAAATTCGTGTTTCCGGCAGCGGGTTTCCAGCATACCCAACTCAAGAAATCATTCACGCCAGAAGGCATGATCTTTGGTCACAACACGCTTTATTTTGATTTCAAGGATGCGGGCCCACTGCAGAAGCAATTCGTGAAGGAGTACTACGACAAATTCAAGGACTACCCGCATTGGGAGGCCGACCGTGCCTACTTCGCGATGCAGGTTTACAAGGCTGGTGTGGAAGCTGCACAAAAAGCGAAGAACGCCTGGCCCGGTAAGGAAGACATCATCAACGCCATGGAAGGTGTGAAGGTTGATTCGCTAGGCGGCCCCGGCCAGATGCGCAAGGATCATATCGCCGACCAGACCTTCTATCAGGGCCTCACGACGCACAAAAATAATTACGATTTCCCGACGCTGGGCACGGTCGATATTATGTCTTCGACCCAGCTGCAGAAGCCACCTGGGCAGGACTTCTGGAAGTGGATCGAGACCGCGCAGATCAAGCTGTAAAAGACGACAGTTGACTGCTTTTTTCGACATCCTGATCGGTGGCGTTTTCCACGCTGCCGTTCTTTTTCTCGTGGCCGCAGGCTTGCAGCTTGTGTTCGGCGTTCAGAAAATCGTGAACCTCGCCTGCGGATCGTTTTACGCGCTCGGTGCGTACTTCGGTATCAGCGCCGTTACATGGGCAATGGCCGCTGGCGTGCCCGCTGCGCTGTTTCTGCCAGTATTGCTCTCATCCGGCTTGCTGCTGGGCTTGATCGTTGGCCCGGTGATAGAGCTACTGCTTCGTACGGTGTATGACCGCGACGAGGCGTTCCAGTTGTTGCTCACGTTCGCTCTAGTGCTCATGTTTCAGGATGTGCTGCGTTTCTTCTGGGGTGCCAATCCCCAGCAGCTTGGCAATCTCGT
>JANNRY010000522.1:0-8647 GCA_031401935.1 Betaproteobacteria bacterium
GACGGCGGGCAGCCGCTGAAATACCTTGCAAAATTTCGTGAGGATTATCCGATCAGTACCCACGGTGTTGGTCTGTCCCTCGGGTCGACCGATCCGCTTGATCCGCACCATTTGCGAAAGCTGAAGCGCCTCGTCGATGCAATCAATCCGGTGCTGGTTTCGGAGCATCTGTGCTGGGTAGGTGTAAATGGGCGATTTCTGAACGATCTGCTGCCAATCCCGTACACGACCGAATCGCTTGATTATGTTGTTAGGCGCGTTGGTGAAGTGCAGGACTTTCTCAAGCGACCAATCCTGATCGAAAACGTGTCGAGTTATCTGGAGTTTGTCGATTCGACGATTCCAGAATGGGAGTTCGTCCGAGAGATTGCAAGCCGTACCGGCTGCCAGATTTTGTTGGACGTAAACAATATTTACGTTAATGCCGTCAACCACGACTTCGACCCGCTGCACTACCTCGATGCCATCGCGACTGGCAGCGTTGGTGAAATCCATCTCGCTGGTTTTCAGAACACCGGTGAAATACTCATTGATACCCATGGCGCAGCGGTGAGTGATGACGTATGGCGTTTGTACGAATACGCCATTGGGCGATTCGGCAATGTACCGACCTTGATTGAATGGGATGTCGATATTCCCGAATTGGCGGTTTTGCTCGGCGAGGCTGGGAAAGCCAATCGCATGCTTGAACACGACGCGAACCAGCGCGCTGCCCATGCTGCGTGATACGCAAGAGACGATTGCGATCGCGCTGCTTGCCGATAATGTCGAGCGCACTGCCGAGGCTACGTCGCGTATTCGCGCTGGCAAACTGACCGCTGAGCGTCGGCTGGCAATTTATCGGCATAACGTCTATTCAAATCTGCGTGGCGCGTTGAAGGAAATTTATCCGGTGATTCTTGCGGTGGTTGGCGACGCATTTTTTCATCATGCGGCCGACCAATTTATTGCTGTAGAAGCCTCCCGCTCTGGAGACTTGAATCAATTCGGTGGTGAATGGGCTACGTTTCTGGGCACCTATCCGCATGCGGCGGAGCTGCCGTATCTGCCCGATGTCGCACGCCTGGAATGGGCCTGGCATGAAGCGTTTCATGCAGGTGATGCGCCGCCGTTAGACCTTGTTTGCCTCGCCGCTCTGCCGGCTGAAGAGCACGGTGGGCTGCGCTTTTCACTGCATCCGACAGCGCGCCTGATTAGATCGGATTTTCCGACTCTACGAATCTGGGAGGTGAATCAGCCGGCTTTTACCGGCGTTGTGGAGGTGGATTGGGATGCGTCATCAGATACGCTGCTGGTTCACCGCGACACGACCGACGGCGTGACCGTGCTGATCGAGCGCCTGCCCGCCGCTGCGTATGCGTTCCTGCATGCGATTGCGCAGCATGTGACCCTTGAAGCGGCGACCGCTGCCGCGCAGGCTGTTGATGTCAATTTTGATTTGCAGGGATTCCTGCTCGAATCCGTCCAATCAGGCGTTATCGTAGATTGCGTGACGCGATAGCGGTGAACTTCGCCAACGACGCAAGCCCTAGCGCTTGAATCCGGCGAGGGTAACGCCGCGTATATCTGGAGTGCTAATATCGCAAAACGATTTTCCAGAAAGCACGCAAAAAAATGAACAACCTACTCTCCATGCTGGCCGGGCAACGTCTGTGGATTGCTGCCGCCGCACTTATTTTTGCCTTTGTCGGTAACGCCACCGCACAGCAGAAGGCAAAGCCCGTACCGAAGTTTGACGCTGCCGCCGCACTCAATACGGCGGCGCGCCAGCCGATGCTTGCCGAGCGCATTACCAAATCGTATTCCCTCATCGGCCAAAAAGTGCTGGAATTTCGTTCGCGTCGGCAAATGGACGATTCCATCAAGGAATTCGAGGCGGGCTTGAAAACTTTGCAGACCACCGCGCCCACGCCGGAGATTCGTGAGAACTATCAATTGCTGGAGCAATTGTTCGACGAGTTCAAAGGCCTCACCGCCAAGCCAGCCAATCTGGAGAACGCCAAGCCGCTCGCCGAGCAGAATGAAGAACTGGTGTGGATCGCCACCAAAGGCGCGCAACTGGTTCAGCAACATGCCAAATCAGCTCGCAGTGATTTGATCGGCGCGGCGGGCGAGATGCGCACCCTCACGCAACGCATCGCCAAACTCTATTTGTTTCGCAGCTGGGGCATCCGCTCTGATGTGATTGCAAATGATCTGAAAAAAGCCGAGGCAGATTATCGGGCGGATATGGAGCGCTTGATGAAGGCCCCGCAGAACACAGATCAAATTAAAAGTGAACTTGCGCTGGCTGAAACGCAATGGCTATTTTTGAAGCAGGCGATTGAGCGACTCAACGCGAACAAGACATCCATTACAGAGCTGGAACATGTGTCGAAGGCTTGCGACAATATTCTGGAAGTGATGGAACGCGTGACCAGATTGTATGAAGGCGTGAAAGCCTGATATTTCGATCAAACTCTAATGCTGGCGAGGTTCTTAGGCAGAAAGTGGCTGAAGAAGCTCACCAGTGCTAGAGTTTCGCTGGTGGCTCCAGTGTCAATACTTCTGCCGCAATCGTCCACCGCGTCGGGGCTTCACCACTCGCATCCCGCACCCATACGCGTATGTAATGGCCGTTGCGTGATTCACCGTTTTGCGTTTTCCCGGTAACGTTGCCGACGACATAGGCAAGATCATTCGCGCTTGAAGCACCTTTAAGTTTGGGCGTCCACGTCCAGGTGCCTTCCTGTGAATTCACATACTCCATGACCGGCGCTTTGCCTTCGATGGGAAACTGGCCATCGCGCAACAGCACCGTGCGATTGGTGACGCGATCAATGTAGGCGTACTGCGAGTCAAGACTCATCGTGCGGTGGACGAAGTCTTTTTCAGCGTCGTATACCAGCACATCCGCCTTTAACCTCGCCAGCGCCAGCCCAACAAGCGGCTTTGTTGGCAGGGCATCGGACGTCGCCGTGGCGTCATGCGAGATGCCGTGATCGATTAGCACTTTCCATTCGCCACCCTTTTGCTTCTGCCACACCGAGAAGAACTGGCCGTGCGCGGCGGCTGCATTCGGGTTGGCTTTGCTGCGCCGGATCCACGGGCCGGTGGAAAAGCCGAGATCACCAGAGGCGGAAAGAATGGTGCGCTGTGATTTCCAGTCGAGCACAATCGGCGGGTCGGGTCGGGCGAACAGCCACGCCTTGGCATCGACCAAGTCAGGGCGCAGCAGCCAGGATTGGTCAGCGAAAAATTCGAGGAAGGCCGCGCGCATGCCGTTCTTTACCGAATACGCCGCAAATTTTGCTTCCTCAACGGCCAAGTCTTTGGCAGTAAATTGGGCCGCGGAAGGAGACGGCATCATCGCAGCGCATATTGATGTGATGCATACAGCACGAACAAATCTGCGCATGAAAAATCCCTCACGGTTTGGCTAACATTCAAGCGATGAATTTAGCCTAATTTGTGCAACCGTGGCGCAACAGTTCTCTGCATTGTGTGACCACGCTAATTACAAAACGTATCGCGCCAAATCTTCGCTTTGCGCGAGTTCGCCCAGTTTTTTGTTCACATAGTCGGGCGAGACTTCAAATGCCGCACCTTGCGACGCGCTATCGTATGAAACTTCCTCAAGCAATTTTTCCATCACCGTGTACAAGCGTCTGGCACCGATGTTCTCGGTTTTTTCGTTGACCGAAAACGCGATCTCGGCGATGCGTTTTACGGTTTCCGGCGGAAAGGTCAAGGTTACATCTTCGGTTTTTAGCAACGCCTGATATTGCTTGGTGAGGCAGGCATCTGTCTTGGTTAGGATGGCTTCGAAATCATCGACCGACAGTGACGATAACTCCACACGAATCGGCAGGCGACCTTGCAATTCAGGAATAAGATCGGATGGCCTGGCCAGATGAAAGGCACCTGACGCAATGAAGAGAATGTGATCGGTTTTGACCATGCCGAACTTGGTGGAAATGGTGGTACCTTCGATGAGCGGCAACAGATCGCGCTGCACGCCCTGACGTGAAACATCGGCACCCTGCGTTTCAGTGCGGCTGGCGATTTTGTCGATCTCGTCGATAAACACAATGCCGTTTTGCTCGATGTTCTTCAGCGCGGCGATCTTGGTTTCTTCGTCGTTGATGAGCTTCATCGCTTCTTCGTCAGTGAGGAGTTTCAATGCCTCTTTGACGGCGACCTTGCGGGTTTTTTTGCGCGAACTACCCATGTTCTGAAACATACCCTGAATTTGCTGGGTCAGCTCTTCCATGCCGGGCGGGCCGAAAATTTCCATGTTGCCGGAAACAGCAGCGACCTCGATTTCAATTTCACGATCATCGAGTTTGCCTTCACGCAGCATCTTGCGAAACTTCTGGCGCGTGGTGGCGTCGGTACCCGCTGCGGCAGTGCGCGCACCAGCCGCCGTCGTAGCGGCATCATTTTCTTTCGCATTGCTGTAGAAATCAAAACTGCGCGCCTCTGGCAATAGCGCGTCAAGCACGCGCTCTTCTGCATGTTCTTCGGCGAGGTGACGAACTTTTTGCGCTTCTTGTTCGCGGCCCTGTTTGACTGCGATTTCGGCGAGATCACGAATGATCGAATCGACATCGCGACCGACGTAACCGACCTCAGTGAACTTGGTGGCTTCGACTTTCAAAAACGGCGCGTTGGCGAGCTTGGCCAATCGGCGCGCGATTTCTGTCTTGCCGACACCCGTCGGCCCGATCATCAAAATATTTTTCGGCGTGATTTCGTTTCTCAGCGGTTCAGGCACCTGCATGCGCCGCCAGCGGTTGCGCAGTGCGATGGCGACCGCACGTTTGGCAGCGGATTGACCAACGATGTGTTTGTCGAGCTCGGAAACAATTTCTTTGGGCGTCATCATGTTCTTGGTGGGCTTGCCTGCCGCCTTCACAGGTCAGTCCAGCGTTTCAATCGTGTGATTTTGATTGGTGTAAATGCAAAGATCGCCCGCAACGGTCAGCGATTTTTTCACGATCTCGGCGGGCGGCATGTCGGTGTGCTGCAAAAGTGCGATTGCTGCCGCTTGTGCGTAGGCACCGCCCGACCCAATCGCGAGCAGGCCCAGCTCGGGTTCCAGTACATCGCCGGTACCGGTAATGACGAGTGAGCTGGTGCGGTCGGCAACGGTAAGCATTGCTTCGAGGCGGCGCAGTATACGATCGGTGCGCCAGTCTTTGGCCAGCTCAATTGCGGAACGCATGAGGTGGCCCTGATGTTTATCGAGCTTCGATTCAAATCGCTCAAAAAGCGTAAACGCATCAGCGGTGGCGCCAGCGAAGCCAGCAAGCACTTGATCCTTGTACAGCCGCCGCACTTTGCGCGCGGTCGCCTTCACAATGATATTGCCGAGCGTAACCTGTCCATCGCCGCCCATCGCGACCTTGTCGCCGCGCCGGACCGAGAGAATGGTGGTGCCGTGGAATTGTTCGGTTTGCATACGGGGTGCAATGAAATAGTAAAAATAACGAAACACAAGGAAGGACGAGGTGTTTCAGCCTGTTATGGCCTGCGAAACTCGTGGATACTGGCTATACAGATTTCTTGCGCATAAGAATGGCATGCTTGGGCATGCCGAACACTTCCAGTAGCGCTGCCACCAATTCATTCAGGTTGGAGAGAATGATGCGTTTTTGGGTCAATTGAATTGCCCGGATTGATTCAAAAAATTGTCCTGCGACGGCGAAATCGATGCGCAGCAGACCGCTCATATCCACTAGCACTTCCTGTTTGGATGCGGCGTGCAGCGTCAATTGCTGAAGCATTTCTTTGCTGGTCTGGCCAAGCACGCCGTTCAACGGGAAGCCCGCCTGCATTGTTGCGCCAGCATCTCCACCAACGATTGGGACAACGTCATCGGCGCTGGTGGGCCGCGACACTACTTCCCAAGGTGGCGGCGAAATTTCAAACGCAATCGCATATTCGAGCCCGAGCTCTTCGTAGTCGTTCATGCGTCCATCGAGAATGGTCAACTCGAATAGCAGTGACCACCAACCTTGGGTGCTTGATATGCCCGCGCCGCCAGCCTCGTTGATGCTTGCTTTCAACGAGGCAGCAAATTCATCGAGCGCATTAAACCAAAGCACTACCTTGGCTCGGCGAAGGCGCTGAAGGACAATCGAAAATAGCTCTGCCTCCTCAGCCAAAATAGCGTTGACCTTGCTGAACTCAATCCGGCATGACCCGATTTCCCTGGCGAATGCCTCGAAACGATCAATCTCTGCGAGCAAGGCACCATCGACATCGGGTGTCATCGTAAACAAATCCTTGCGTTCCCGCTTTTCCTTGCGGCGCGGATCACTGCTGTCGACCTCGGCGGTCCACATTGGCGGCGAGCGCTCGAACTTTACAGTGAAGAGCATCGAGAGCGAGTCGAATTCCTGCCGATTGTGCGTCAACTGGTAAAGATCAAACAGCATCAGCCAGGTGCGAATGCTCGACTTGCCTTCCTCGGTTTTCATGTGATCTTTGAGGGTTTCCCTTGCGGCGTCGTAATGCGTGGCCGCATACAGAATCGCGGCTTCGTAAATTACCGGGAAGCTATTGGCATCCGGCGACAGCTGTTCGCTTGAAAATACGCCAGAAGCGTTCATCAGCGCCTTGGCCGAGAACGAACCCGTCGCCGAAGAAGCGCGCGCTGAATGGCCGGGTTTGGCGGGTGCAGCCATCGTCAGAGCTTGACGGCTTCGGCGTTGACGAGCCGGTAAAACAAATACTGGTCGTTCACCAGTTCCATCTTGCCGGAGATCACGATGGGCTCCCACGGCGAATACTCCACCGGACTTTTGGCGACGACTTCAATCATCGAATCCGGCCCTTGATTGACGCAAAACGGACAATGGGACGGCAATGGTGTAATCATCAAATGCTTTTGTTTCTGGCTGGTCGACAGCGGCAGCACAAACCCGTAAATCTTGACTTGCTTATTGTCGAGCGCTTTCAGTTCCGCACTGAATTCAGGCAGCATCGCAGCCGCTTTCGCGCCTTTCTGTTTGCCTTCGACCAACTTTACCTGTCGCAACAACTGCCAAGGCACGGTGCCGGGCGGAAGTGGGTCTTTGCCGATGAAGCTGAACAATTGCTCATCCGGAACCTGGCCGGGCGGATTGACAGCCAATGTCGGGGTGGCGTAGATAGCGCAAAGCAACACGAGTAACGCCATCATCGCCATGCTCGGACGATGAAATGTTTGAAAACGAAATTGGCTTACGCGCATCACAAACCCTTTGTCGGACAGCCGACGACGCTACATCAGGTACGGTTCAACATTGTCGGCACAGCATTTCGGTACGAACGCCACGCTGGAAAAAGCGCCGCGAAAATCGCAAGGCCCATCGCGCCACCAGCGACCCAAAGCTCTTGCCGGATCAGCGTAAAACCAGTGAGCGCAATGCGGTGGGTTTTTTCGAGTGTGACGCCGATCCATTCGGTGCCAGCATGACCGATGACACCACCAAGTATAACCCCCGCTACGCCGAGTGCGAACCCTTGCGCGATGACGGTAAAAAATACGGTTGCCCGACTGGCACCAAGCAGCCGCAACAGCGCCAAATCCGCGCGACGTTCATCGAGTGCGTTCATGAGTCCGACAAAAATACCCAGTGCGGCACATAGCATCATGATGAGCGCAAAAGCCTTCAATGCGGCCACGCCGAAGCCCAATAAGTTAAAGAGGCGTGCCGTTTCCATCGCCGGTGACGCTGCCTGCAAGCCGCTGTTGGCGTTCACCACGCGTGGAAATGACGCTGCCGCTAACGGCGTTGCGTACTGGATCAGGTATGCGGTCACTTCTTTGCCATCCTTATGGTCGGTGTGATCGTGATCTTTTGAGGCGGCAACCGTCGATTGGGCGTGTTCGTGCACCCGCCATACGCTTTCCACTGACGTAATGATCAAGCGGTCGATAACTGATCCGGTGGGCTTGAGGATACCAACAACGGTGTAGGGTTGATCGGCATGTCCGCCTCCGCCCTCCACCAGGCCATGCGAACCCGCAAACAACGCCGCGGATTTTAAGCCCGTGATTCGCGCCACCTCTGCACCAGCGACCGCCTCCAGCGGCGCGCTCCACAGGCGGCCAGTGTTCAGCGTGGCGCCATACAGATCGATGTAGGCCGGATTTGTACCGACGATGCGAAATGTTTTGTAGCTGTCGCCCAGTGCCAGTGGAATGGCACGTTTGACGACTGGCTCCGCAATCACGTGGCCTGCATCGGCAACCGAAATATTACCGGTAGGAATATCGATATGAAACACAGTCGATAAAATGAGTTGCAACGGACTACCTTTGGCACCGATAACCAGATCGATGCCCGCAGCGTCGCGATCCATTCCTTCTTCCACTTGGGAGAGTGTTAACGCGAGTGCGATAATGGTACCCACACCGAGGCCCAGCAATAGGATGTTTAGTAACGTTGTGAGCGGTTTCTCGCGCAGGTAGGCGAATGCCAGCGGGATCGCGGTTGCGAGGGACTTCATGATGATTGTTTGAGTTCGACCACATGATGGAAGCGCGATTTGATGCGCGCATCATGGGTTGCTGCAATCAGCGTTGCGTCATGTTCGCTCGCCTGCGCGAACAGCAAATCGATTGCTGCGTTGCAATTGTCGTCATCGAGTGCAGAGGTGGGTTCATCGGCGAGTA